>JAZSRW010000051.1:0-3514 GCA_045538675.1 Candidatus Onthoplasma sp.
GATTGCTACAATTTTGGAAAGTATTATTTCCCATTGTTGTTAAACTTTTTGGTAAACGCACTTGTGTTAGTCCTGTACATTCACGAAAAGCAGCAAGATGTTCTATTGTTGTTAAGTTGGTACATTTACTTAAGTCCAAAGTTACTAAACCACTACAATATTCAAATGCTCTTTCTCCTATTGTTGTTAAGTTTTCAGCATTTATGCTTATGCTTGCTAGTTTTGTACAAGCTTGAAAAGCCTTAGGTCCTATAGTACTACCAGCAAATTTAACACTTTCAAGATTAGTACAATTATTAAATGCATAACTTGAAACACTCATTCCATAAGGTAAATCTACACTTTTTATAGTTTGATTATAGAACACGCCTTCCGCCTGTGCAGTTGCAGTATCCTTAAAAGATGTATGATACGAACCCACACCTCTAGGAATTACTAAATGTTCTGGTAACTGACTTGTACCATTTTTTATGTAGGCTGTATTCGTTGCATCATCAAATTCCAACCAATCTTGTGGAAGATTTGCATATCTTACATACAATGTTTGACCAGATTTTATTTGACCGCTAATAGATTCCTTACTATAATCTTCATCTTCAAATAATGTGTCAAGGTAATAACCTTCAGGTGCTTCTGGTATATTAAATGTATTCATATCAAACTCTTGGTTAGCAACCACTGGTTGATACTCTACTGTATTAGTCAAATTGTTAAATATTGGCATTTGTTGTGGCATACCATAGTACCATATAATGCTACTAGTAAATGTAACAGGGATTTCTTCATTGACTGGGGATACAAATATGTATACATAACATATACTACCATAACTTGGTAATTGTTGAAGTTCAAAATTAGTGTAGGTAGTAACTTCTTCATCTACATTAAGTTTACTTGTACTCCACGCATATGACACATTTACATCAGTGGTATCAATTTCCTTAAGATTAACAGCTGCAGCCTCACTCATAGTGTTACCAAAAATGTATTCGTAAGCAACTGTTGAGCCCTCAACCTTTGCAGTCATACTTGGATTATAACTATAGTTGATATTGCTACCACCTTTTTGCAAAGTCACCTCGCCCGCCTTAAAAGTATACGTGGTAGGCTTTTCAACCTTGGTAGTAGTATTATTGCTAGTAGCATTTCCGCCACCTACTGGTGCTGTTGGCTTATTATTAATCGACACCGCACCAACAACAAAGGCAACAGCCATAACTATTGCTACACTTAAACCTAAAACTAATTTTTTAAATTTTGACATAACGTCCCCCAATTACTATTAATCGTAATAATTTTAACAATTTAAAATATAAATGTCAAACCATTTTACATTATTTTCAACAAATTTATACATTTTTTTAATATTCTCATTAGACATTACATTATTATCAAATTTTTTATAAAAATTATCGTAACACCTTACAACAAATATCTAGCAAATTTGTGCATTTATTAATATTTATTTGCAAATATCAATAAAATAATGTATAATAGACGTATGAAAAAGAGAGATTTAAATTTATTTGATGCAGGAATTGCATTTATTGTTGGATTTTTACTAGCACAAGCCACATCTATTGTAGGCATTGTTTTATCGCAAACCATTATGCAGGCTTGTGGAATGAGTGAAACTAGAATTTCAGCATTTTGGGATACGGCTTGGGGATATTTAATTCAAGCATTGTTTATGAATGTTGCATTTGTCATAATATTTATATGGTATTATAAACGTAGAAACAAGCAAACAATAATTCAAAAGCCAACCAAACCAACCTTAAAATATTTTGGTTATTGTGTATTACTAGGTGTTGGTACATTATTTTTGCTATCGGGCGTGCTTAATTATTTCCAATTAATATGCGACAAAATAGGTCTTGAAGCAGGTGTATTACCATACTCTATTGACTCGTTTGGCACATACATAATCAGTTTAATCTCGTTAGCAGTTTTACCTGCTATATGCGAGGAACTTTTGTTTAGAGGTGTAATTACCACTGCACTTAAGCCAAAAGGCAAAATGTTTGCTGTAGTAGTTAGTTCAATTATATTTTCAATTTTCCACTTTTCGCCTAGTCAACTAATATATCCAATATGCTTTGGCTTAATTTTAGGAATTGTATATTTACGCACTAACAATATTATTTTCCCAATTTTATTGCATTTTGTAAATAACGCATTAAGTATTAGCATACAATATTTTAGTTCATCTACTGGCGAACCATTTACACACTCTACCACAATGCTAGTGTATGCAATACTAACCTTTGCGATGTGGGTGTACTTTATGATCAAATTGTTTAAGGACTTTAAAAATCATATTTCGATACAAAAAAACTTATCTATTCAAGCCAAAGAAATATCGAACTTATCAGACGAAACCACTGAAACTACAAACAGTCAGCCAAACCATAATTCAACCGATAAAAATGATGAAAAAGTTTTATATATCTCGTTAATTTTGATGGCAATTGTATATATATTGATGATATTTGCCTAATTTATAAATCAAGGAATTAAAATGCAAAATAAAAAAATGTTTGTTATCAACTTAATATACTATCTTTGCTTGCTAGGTGTAGCAACCATTTTTGTATTAACCTATTTCTTTGATTTTATGATAAATCAATACTTATCAACCTTTTTAATACAAGGTGTTGTAATGCTGGGTATGCCGATATTTTTGTATTCATTATTTGTTAGTAAAAATGTTAAGCAAACTTTTAAAGATTTTGGATTTAAAAAAATATCTATTAAAGTGCTAGGCTATTCAGTTATGCTTGGTCTTGTATTATTTTTTATCAACAACTATGTCGCCGATATATTTTATGCAGTGCTTACTATTTTTGGCTATGATAGTTCGATTGTTGTAAGTGCAAGCGTCCAAACTCCATTTAGTCTGGAACTATTATTATCCTGTCTTGCACCAGGAATATGTGAAGAAGTTTTGCATCGTGGAATGTTTCTTGGTGGAAGCAAAAAACAAGGATACCCTAAATATGGATTACTGTTTTCATCACTATTGTTTGGGTTAATACATTTAAATGTTCAACAATGCTTTTATGCTATGATTTTGGGTTGCTTGATGGGGTCGGTAGTAATTGTTGCTGACAGCATTTATCCAGCAATGATAATACATTTTATGAACAATGCATTAAGTATATATTTTAGTGGCGATTATGGTATACGATACGACTGGCCACTGGCAAGACTAAAAAACAAAATTGAAACCGAAATATTCAACACAAATCTAGTACTAGCAATAATAATTATAAGCGGACTAATAATGCTATTACTAGTAGCATATCGCAAACTAGTTTTGTCAATATCAAAGGATAATCAAAAACGCACAGCCACAAGACTTGCCAAGGACCTAAAACTAGACAATTTAAGTTACGATGAAATGCAACTAAAACTAGCCGAACTTGAAACAATACTTAACCACTCTAGCGATAAAACATCAACATTATCCAACGAAAGCCCACCATTAAAATATACCGATAAAATCTTACTA
>JAZSRW010000098.1:0-3098 GCA_045538675.1 Candidatus Onthoplasma sp.
TAAAATACGACCTAGCAAAGAAGTTGCTTTGAATTTAGGTGTTATATATAGAAATTTAGGTTATATAAAAATTAATAAAAGTAAGGTGTCGGATATTTTTAATATAAGTAATAAAGAAATCGAAGATGTTGGATACATTAAAAATTTACAATCAAAAGTTGAATTAATTAATGCTACTCAAATTGATAAATTAGAATTGGTTGTAGGCAAACTTAATAGAAGATGGAAGGAATATAGACAAGAATATTTTAATATAATAAGTAAAGTTTTTGATATAGAAATAAACAATGAAATTGTTGATAGTTTATATTGCTATTTACAATTATTACCTATTAATGAACTTGACTTGAAAGACAATAATATTTATTTAGACGCAAATAATGACGTAGATGAAATATTTAAAAATTTTATAATAATGTTAACAAAGTCTATATTGATTACAAGGTGGAATTATGTGGTAGATTGGAAATTTAATACTGAATTCGAGATAACTAATAAAATATTAATGTTTGTTGAAATTGCTATTGACGCTATTTTTAATTTTAGCGAATTATCTAAGATTTGCGAAAAGCCATCATATAAATATTTTTACAACATTGTACATCAAGGCAAAAATGTTATGGAAGGATTTAGAACTTTATATCAACAAAAACCGCTAGATGATTTTTTTGAGGACGTTTATATGTTTGTATATAATAACTATAACAAATTATTACAATTTAAAAACTTTTTGTATTAGAATTTGTAAGAAATGTATTTTTGATTATAAGTCTTTACAAAAGCAATAATATATGCTATAATAAAAGAATATTTAATAAAATTTAGGAGTTTTTTATAATGGACCCGTATTTACAGAGTATCTTAAGTATTAACTGGAGTTCAACAATAGCATTATCCGCTGTGATTATTGTATTGTTGTGTTGCTCAGCATTTTTTTCGTGTAGCGAAACTGCGTTTACTACAGTTTCTAATCTTCGTTTAAGAAGTTTGGCTGAAAATAAAGTCAAGGGTGCACGAAAGGCTGTGTATATTAGTGAGCATTACAAAAAAACTTTGACCACAATTTTAGTTGGTAATAACCTTGTAAATATTGCCTGTACAACTATTTGTGCATATGTATTTAGTATGTTGATTAAAAATCCAACATTGTCAAACGTGTTAAATACAGTAATAATGACAATTATTGTATTGATTTTTGGGGAGATTTTACCAAAAGCAGCAGCTAAGTTAAATGGCGAAAAGTTGGCTTTAAGATTTTCAGGTGTATTATTTTTCTTAATGAAAGTTTTAACTCCTGTTACATTTGTATTCTTGGCACTTCAAGATAAAATGGTTAAAACTAAAACTGATGATACGCCAACGGTCACTGAAGATGAATTGGAAAGCATTATTGACACAATGGAAGAGGAAGGGGTTATTGATAGTGATGACGCAGACCTTATTCAAGGCGTGTTAGAATTAAATCAAAACACAGCGTATGATATTATGATACCTCGTGTGGACGTTAAGGCTGTAAATATTGAAGATGATATAGAACGCATTAAATCAGTATTTAAAGAAACACAATTTACAAGACTTCCAGTATATAAAGAAACTATTGATAATATTGTGGGTGTGATTAGTCAAAAAGATTTATTCTTTGCAATCGTTGATAAAATTGATTTAAATGTTGAAAAGTTGATGAGCAAACCTTTAAATATTACCGAAACTATGAAGGTTGACGACATTATCAAGGAAATGCAAAAAACTAAAAAACATATGGCAATAGTTCTTGACGAACACGGTGGAACAAGTGGTATTGTTACAATGGAAGATGCTATTGAACAAATTGTTGGCGAAATTTACGACGAACATGATGACGAAGTAGTGGAAGAAGATATTATAAAGATTGAAGAAAACTTATATAAAATAGCACCTGATACTGAAATTAGTGAATTGTTTGAATATTTGGAAATTGAACATTTACCAGAAACCCAATACACAAAGGTTGAAGGATTTATATTTGAACAATTGCAAGATGTGCCTGAAAAGGGTGATGTGTTTGAATATATTGCAGTTGATGATGTACTGCAAGAAGATGCTAGCATTATTCAAAAACGTGTAAAATTATTATTTAATCTTACAAAAGTTGAAGAAAATCGTATACGTGAAATAAAACTAAAAGTAGAACGATTAGAAGATGAGAAAGATGAATTATAATACATAAAATAAATAAAAAAATATCCACTTTAAATTGTGGATATTTTTTGTTGTTACTTATTATTTGTTTTTAAACTGTCACGAATTTCACGAAGAACTAATAACATTTCATCTTCCTTGCTAACAGAAGTTTCAGTTGCAGGTTGTTCAACTTTTTCTTCAACCTTTGATTGTTCAACTATTGGTTCAGTTTTACTTTCAACTTTTTCTGCAACAGGTTCGGCTTTTGTTTCAGTATCTGTTTTAACTTCTGTTGGTTTATCTGTTATAGCTTTAATTTCATCTGATTTTTCAACTAACACTTCATCAACACTTTTGCCTTCCTTTTTGGCTTGTTTATTTGCTTTTTTGGTAAGGCGTTTTAAGGCTTTAACTTGCTTTTTAGTAAGTTCCTTTGTTTCATTAATAATAGTTTGGCTAAATTTTGCTAACTTTTGAGTAGAAGATTTAAAGATTTTAACAATAATAAACACGGTTAAGGCAATAATTAAGAAGTCGATAATTGCTTGAATAAATACACCATACTTTAATGCTGTTTCAGCAACTAACACATTTCCGTTAGCGTCATATTGTGCTTTTTGAATAACCCATTTCCAATCAGTTACATCTTTACCGCCAACCATTAATGATACTAGTGGCATAATAATATCATTAACTAAACTGCTAACAATCTTATTAAAAGCAGTACCTATAACTAAAGCAACGGCTAAATCTACAACGTTACCTTTTTTGATAAATGCTTTAAATTCTGCAAAAAACTTTTTCATTTGAATTTCTCCTTTAAAGATAGTTAAATGATAACATATTTAAAATATTTTGTAAATAGAAAAATAAAAACTTTAATAATATTTTATAATTTATTTACAAATCAAAATTTATATTGTATAATTAATATATAT
>JAZSRW010000153.1:0-3113 GCA_045538675.1 Candidatus Onthoplasma sp.
ATTAATGTTATGCCTTATAGCAATCATTATGGTTGTTGCACAAGGATTTTGTAAACAGTATAGAGAAAGGTATGCTTTGTTTGAATCTTTGGGCGAATTTTTTCGGCAGATGCGACTTAATTTAAGTTTTCAAAAGCAAAAGATTAAAGAAATACTCAATCAAACTACATTAAAACGAAATAATCAGGAAATATATGTTACATATTTAAATTATTTAGAAAAAGGAACTGCCGTTGACATTTCATCAGTAAAGATTTTAGATGAAAATGAACAAGAACAAATAACTAGTATGCTACGTTCACTTGGCAAAAACGATACATCTGGCGAACTTAAGCAGTTAGATGCATATGATATTTATTTAAAAGACAAGATTGAAACCACAAGACGTGAAAAGGACAAGTTTTGTCCGTTAATTACTAAACTTTCGTTTTTGTTTGCGGTAGGTTTGGCTATTTTGCTTATATAAGGAGGATTATGTCAGTAGAAATTATATTTAAGATTGCAGGAATAGGGCTTATAACCGCTATTGTTAATCAAATATTAAAGCATTTAGGCAAGGAAGAGATTGCGTCGGTTGTAACGCTGGCGGGGCTGATAATATGCTTATTAATGGTGCTTGATTTAGTTCAAAACTTACTAGATACAATTAAAAATTTATTTTCGTTTTGAGGTCAGGTATGGAAATAGTAAAAGTGGTGGCGGTTGGATTAATCACCGTTATTGCAACTATCATAGTTAGGCAGGTTAAACCCGAAATTGCAATGTTGATTACACTGGCAGGAAGCATTGTTATTATAATGCTAACAGTTCAATTATTACAAACTGTATTTGGCAACTTTATGAGCATATTTAACAAAACAGGTGTTAGCAGTTCGTTATTTGTACCAATATTTAAAATTATAGGTATAGGTTATCTTTGCGAGTTTGGTGCTAATCTTTGCATTGACGGTGGCTGTAATAGTATTGCGGACAAGATACTGTTTTGTGGCAAAATTACAATACTTATAATTGCATTGCCTATTATTAATAGCGTTATTGATGTAGTGTTGGAGTTTTTATGATAAAAACTAAATTAATATATCCGCATAAAAGTCAACCATATATCAAGCGAACTTGCATATTGCTAATAATACTAATATCTTTTGTTGCAATAATAGTTCAACCAACGTATACATATTGTGCTAATGCAAGTCTTATTGAAATTAGCGAAGATTTAGGCAAGAACGTAGATGATATGTTATCTGACGTTGATTTTGCACCAATTGAGCAGATTGTAAGCGAATTTGACCAAAACCAAGTAAAGATGTTTTCGCTAGATAATATCAAGTCAAAGGTTAGTGATATTATAAATGGTGACCACGCTGTTGATTACAATACTTTGATTGAAGTAATACTACAAGTGTTGGCACAATTAATAGTTCAATACGTACCAATATTTGCTCTTATTATAGGGATAGGTATTATTGCAAGTTTATTAGGGCAAATCAAAAGTAAATTTAACGAAAAGTCTACAAGCGATATAGTACATTTTGTATGCTTTTGTATAATTATACTGCTTATGGCAACAAGTGTAAAAAAACTGGTTGCAAGCACTACATCTACCATAAATACTATGCAAAGTATAACCAATAGTATTTTCCCTGTAATATTGACGTTAATGACGGGCATAGGGGCAGTGTCTAGCGTAGGAGTATTTCAACCAGTGTTGGCAGTAATGACCAGTGTTATAAGCACAATTATATTTAAAGCGGTAGTGCCAATATTTATATTTAGTTTTGTATTAAATATTATAGGACATTTATCTAACAATGTAAAACTAGATAAATTTAATTCATTTTTGTCAAGTACGTTTAAATGGCTGATAGGTATAACATTTACAATATTCTTTGCAGTAATATCTATTCAAGGGATATCGGCAGGCAGTTTTGATTCGGTATCGCTTAGAACCGCTAAATTTACTATTAGTAGTTATGTTCCTGTAATGGGGGGATATTTATCGCAAGGTATGGATTTGATAATGGCTAGCGGTGTTTTAATTAAAAATTCGATAGGATTAGTAGGTATACTTATTATCATTTCCAATATATTATCACCAATACTTGAGATTGTAGTGTTTAGTTTGATGTTAAAGGCGGTAAGTGCAGTACTTCAACCATTAAACAACAATCGTATTACAAATTTTTTACATAGCACTTCAAAAAATATTACAATGCTTTCAACGTGCATTATTGTAGTAGGATTTATGTACTTTTTAAGTATAGGTATGTGTATGTCTTGTGCTAATGTGATTTAACTATAGATAATAGTATATCTAAAAGGAGTAAGTTATGAGCGGATATCTACTAGCACTACTAGGTGTAGTTATGTTAGGCGTTGTAATAGATGTAATAATTCCTAGTGGAAGTATATCCAAATACATTTCTGGTATATTTGCAATAGTAGTAATGTTTGTAATGATTAATCCTATATTAAAGTTTGTTAAAAGCGATTATACTTTAAGTGATTATTTTACTAGTGTAGATATAGAACTAAATAGCAAACTATTATATAACATCAACAACAATAAGTTTAATGCATTAGAAAAAGAACTAGAAAAAGAACTAGAAGATAACGGTTATAACAACGTAGAAATAGATATTCAATTTAAACTAGTAGAGGAAAATGTAGAAATAACACAAGTTTTGGTGGATTTAACTAATTTAGTCATTAATCAAAATATGGCGAATATAAATAGATATGTATATATAAGACAAGTAGTTACTAGCAAGGTGGCGGTAAGTGAGGAGGTGGTAGTGTTTAGTGGATAAACCCAAAAGCAAAATAAAGTGGATAGAAAGGCTTAAGAATATTAAACACATTGAGATATACATAATAATATTGTTTGCAGTGATTTTAATGCTTATATTATTTTCATCTACTGGAACAAGTAAGAATACCCCTGCTAAATACTCTCAAACGACCACTAATCAGCAATCAACTATTACCAACTATGTAACAGATATGGAAAATCGTTTAGAGGATATTTTGTCACATATACAAGGAGCAACCAACGTTAAGGTGATGATAACGCTAGAAATGGATAATACTTCAATCAAAGATAATATCATTGAGGT
>JAZSRW010000163.1:0-2931 GCA_045538675.1 Candidatus Onthoplasma sp.
TAATTCCATAAGTTTCACATTTAACATCATTAAGATTTAATTCAATATTTTGTCCACAACGTTTATTATTTTTTAACTTAAATATGTATTTACAAGTATCTGAGTACAATTTACCATTTCGTATATTAAATTTAATACTGCCACCCTTATCAAAATTAGCATTAATCATAAACATTGAATTTTCGGACACATTATCAGTATCTATTAATAATGTATATCCTTTTAAATCCAAATCTATATTTAAATCAACACCCTCATCTACACCTTCTACCGAAACAAATGTTTTTAACAAAACTTCTTCAGTTAATGTAACATCTTCATCTAAAACAATCTTTTCATTAGTAGTAGTTGATGATAACACATCTGCAAAAGTTGCTTTGGTTTCAAATCTAACATCACAACCATCTGCACAATGTCGTGTATAATACACATCATCGTTACAAATATGATAAGTCTTATCTTCGCCTAATAAATGTTTATGAGAAGGAGCCGAATATGAAAAAGCGATGGCCAGCACCACTCCAGCCAACACAACGCATAAGCATGAACAAATTATTAAAACTAATCTATTTTTCCTCATACCGTTCTCCTAGTCTTTATTTAAAGTATAGAACATTTTATTAAATATTGCAATTATTTTTAATATTTAATTTTAAAATTTCACTGCAATTTAAAACATTCTATACTTTTTATATAAAGATTTTATCCCCTAACTGTTATTAAAAGTCAAACAAATCATCATCGTCATCATCAGATGTAGATGACGAATTACGCTTTTTCATTATATCATTTCGCTTAACAATATCGTAATAAATTCTATCTTCTTCAAATCCTGCCATTGGAACATATCTTTCAGGAGGTTTTGACATATCATAAACATCTTTACACTCATAACTTGGTGTAAATTTATTTTTATACACACAAGGTGGTTCAAACGACCTCATAACTAAGAACCTTTCCTTACGGAATGTATTTAATTCGTGAGGATACGCTATTGGACGAGTAACAATTTGTTTACTTTCACTCTTATTCTCTTTTCCATCTGGACCTTTGCTTGTATTTACATTAGTCATTTCAATAGTTTTATTACCAAGAATCTTACTAAATTCCTCATTAGTATTGTGATCATCAGAACCAACATAAACCGAAATTGGACAGTTGTTTTTAATAATTTGAGCTTCTTGGTCGCCATATTTAGCATTTAATTGAGCATAAGATTGAATAACTAGTTGATAGAATATTCCACGACTACGAGCAACTGCAAGAGTTGTTCCTAAATTATTAAATTTAGGCATATTACCAAATTCGTCAAGTTCAAAATATACGTGACGTTTCAAACTTCCGCCTAAAGAGTTTGCTTTTTCAACCAAACGCTTGTACATTTGAGTTACAAACAATGAACCAAGTGGATGACGAACTTCAAGTTGGTCTGGAATACGTACAAATATTGCTGTAGGTTTTTCGTCAATACTATTAAAGTCAATTTCATTAGTACTAGTCATAAAACTAATACCCTCATCACTAAACACAATAGTTTTGTTTGATACAAAACCCATATAGTTTTTACTGGTTGTTTCAGCGTTGTTTAATGCCGAATTTGCAAGTTCACGAACTTTTGAAAACTTGTCACGATATTCAAACAAATACTTTTTAAGTGTAGCAAAAGTATCTCTACCACCAGTATCAGTAAAGTTACATATTTTGTATACATTATAAAAGTTAAATTTATCTTCAGTAAGACCTAAATCAGGGTCTGTACTATCTTCAAGCATTGCTAGAATAACCGATTGAATAAGTTTTTGTGCAACCGTTTCCCAGTTTGCATCGTTAGTATTAACTATTGGTGCAACCGCCGTTACAACGTCTTGAATTTCAGTAAAGGCTGCAGTTTGCAACTTATCACGAACAACTCGTAAATCTCTATCAAGATTATTTCGGTCAGCATAAGCAGTACGATTAAATTCATACCAATTGGTTGTATGCCAATCAAAATTGCTATCCATAATAAGTTTTTTAAGTCTAGGGTCTTCACCAGCCGAATGAATTTTAACTTCTCGGTTAATATTCAAACTACGATGATAAGTTCTATACGCATATGTTAAAGGATTCCATTTTGAAGAAGCATAAGGGTCATCTAAGTCCAACACCAAAATTTCATATCCTTCTTTTTTAAGTTTTTCAACATTATCACGATATAATTCGCCTTTAGGGTCAGTAACAACAAATGAAGGTTTAGCGGCAGTCATCGACAATAATTGAATTGTTGGAATTATATATTGAGTACTTTTACCCGAACTAGTTGTACCAATAATAAGCGTGTGAATTGGTTTAATAAAGTTAATTTCCATATTATTTCCAACCCTTTCCGCACGAACTAAAACCCCGTCTTTATTAACATTTCTAATATTTTTCAATGTACAGAAATTAAAATCTTTCTTCGTCCTCAATTCGTCAACCGAAACAAAATCATTACTATAATATTGTTCGATTTCCTTACCTTTAGCGTCCTTACCTTTATCGCTTAAACCTTTATTCTTCTTTTTAGGTTTACCATCTGTCATCTTAAATAATTTAAACAAGAATAAAACACCTATTGCCATAGCAGTAACAAATAACGTTGCAGTATCCGACAAATATTCAGTATCAAATCCAAGTTCTTGATTTTTTAAAAATGTCACAACAACGACAGACAAAAGATAGATACCCACTATCAAAATAAAATTAATTAAAGCCTTCTTTAAAAATTTTTCCATAAATTATTTAATTTGTAATTGTGCCATAGAATGTATGGCACAATTACAAACATTCTCCTTACTTACATAGTACTATTTAGCATTAATTTTGTCAAGCAAATTACCTTACTTTCATTCTTGTTCTTAACCAAATAAATGTTCCTATTAATGCAATTACAATCAATGCTATAACAACAAT
>JAZSRW010000050.1:0-14205 GCA_045538675.1 Candidatus Onthoplasma sp.
GTGCGTAATGTTATCGACTTTGGTGTGTTTGTGGATATTTCAGTTCACCAAGATGGCCTTGTACATATCAGCGAAATCAGTAAAGACTATATCAAACACCCTAGCGAAGTGTTAAAGGTTGGCGACAAGGTTATTGTTAAAATCATTGGCGTAGAACCTGAAAAGAAGCGTATTTCACTAACCATCAAAGGTGTAACCGACGAAGATATGGCAAAATACAACGAAAAGGTTTTAAATAAACAATAAAATATAAAAAGCAAGCATTTAATCGTGCTTGTTTTTAATAATGGTAAATTCTATGAAATATATTGCAAAATGCTAAAATGTGTGTTACAATAAGAATATAGTTTAAAGGAGATATATTATGAATAATACAAAGCAAATTATTAGCAAAGAGAATTTTAATAGTTTAATGCAAACATCTATCGACGAGTTGGGGTTAAGCGGGCGTCCATTTAAAGGGTTACAAAGACTTGGAATTAATACCATCAGTGATTTAGTTAAAACGTCGGAAGAAGAAATAATTAAAATGTGGTTCTTAGGTAAAAAGAGTATACTTGAAATAAAATTATGTTTGCAAAATTATGGATTGGCATTAAGGCCTGAAAATATAAGTGAAATTGCATGGATTGAAAAATTTAAAGCAGGTTTAAATATTGAAAAAGAGGATGTTATAATTAAAAGTATTGAAGAACTTCCTACAAGACGTCGTGGTAGATATGCTGATAACACTGGTGCTAAAATCCAACAGGATTTAAAAAATGAAAGGGTAAAAAGAGTTCTTTCAAGTAATTCTAGAAATACTTTGTCATTGAATGGGGTTGAAGATAAAACTTTGCCAAGAATAAAACTTAATAAAGAGCCAAAAATTGAAGAAACAATAGAAGAAACTGATAAATTTTTAGATAATAGTAAAGGTTCTAAAAATCTGTTAGTTAAATCTATAAAGAGAGAAAGAGATAGACTTGAAGTTGTGAAGAAGATTACTTATGAACAAAAAGTTTTAAAATATCTTGAAGAAAATATTTTGTCCATATATAATTTGGAAATAGATTATATTAGACAACATAATCAAGAATTAATAGATTTTATATTAGATGATAAATCTATTGAAGATAGTGAAAAATTTAAGTTGATTAGATTTGTTAATGATGCTAGAAAGAATACTTATACATTATTATAAATATAAAAAGTTGCCTATATGATAGGCAATTTTTTTAAATCTTATTGCAAAAAGGACGGATTAGTTGTATAATTAGGGTATGAGATTAAAGATTGATAAATTGGGTATGAATGGCGAGGGGGTTGCTAGGTCTTGCGTTCAAAGTGAAAAAGGTGTTGAAAATAGTGATTTACAAAAGGTGACTTTTGTAGATTTTGCATTGCCTGATGAGGTGGTGGAAGTTGAGGTTACTCAAGAAAAGTCAAAGTTTTGTAATGCAAAATTAAAACAAGTTATTACTAAAAGTAAAGATAGAGTTAATGCACCATGCCCATATTTCACTAAGTGTGGCGGGTGTAATTTGCAACACCTTAAATATGATAAGCAATTGGAATTTAAAAATAATCTTGTTAAGGAAACATTGTTTAAGGTTGGTGGACTTGAAATTGATGTGTTGCCTTGTGTAAGTAGCAATGAATATGGTTATCGCAATAAGGCGGTATTTCCACTTGGTAAAAATATTGGTATGTTTAAGCATAATAGCCATAATATTATATCAATTGATAAATGTCTACTTATGAATGATAAGATAAATCAAACTCTAAGTATTGTGCGTGAATGGATAAATGAAAACAATATTAAGACATTTGATTTTAGTAACTTTAAGGGTTTGTTAAAATACCTTGTTGTGCGTAGTGTTGGCAGTCAAACGCTTGTGTGCTTGGTGGCAACTAGCAAAGATATCAAACATTTGGACAAACTGGCGGACAAGTTAAGTGTGCTTGGCGAGTTTGGATTATATATCAATATCAATAATCAACACAATTCAATAATACTAGGTCGTGAGTATATACATATTGCTGGGATTAAGGCGATTAGGTTAGAAGAATTTGGAATTAAGTACGATATTGATGTGGCAAGTTTCTTGCAAGTTAATAACGAAATTAAAACCAAACTTTATAGCAAAGTTATGTCGAATGTTGGTGGCGGAATAGTGATTGATGCCTATGCTGGAGCGGGACTACTTAGTGCAACATTAAGTAAGGGTGCAAGTAAAGTATATAGTATAGAAATTGTACCACAGGCAAGCGAAAAGGCAAGTCAACTGGTAAAAGCCAACAATATAACAAATATGGAAGTTATCAATGGCGATTGTACAAAGATTGTACCAAACCTAATTAAAAAAGTGCAAAATGAAATTAAATCAAACAATACTAATTTAAAATGTAGCGTTGTGCTTGACCCGGCACATGTGGGTTGTAGTCCAGAGGTTATTGAAAGCGTAAAAACTGCCGACCAAATAATATATATTGCATGCAACCCTATTGCACTGGCAAAGGACTTAAAAGTATTACAAAATACACATAAAATAGTAAAAATTACGCCATACGATATGTTCCCGCAAACAAAACACGTGGAAACACTTGCAATTTTGGAAAAGAAATAAACAAAAAACCTATACAAATTAATGTATAGTTTTTTTTAGTACTTATAATCAAAATCCTCAATTTCTTTGGTTTGTTCTCTAGGTAAAGATGTTATAATATCATTATATTGAAAATATATATCTGATTGAATATCTTGAACGGCTTGTTCTCTACTTTTTTTAAATAATTTTATATAGGGTTTGCCAAACTTTTTGCACATATATTTAACTAGTTTAGGGTCAATATCAAGATTTGTGCATTCGGTCATACCTTTTGGTGTATAATAAGTGTTTTCCCAATTAAAAATATAATCAAAATCGGTAAATTCAACAGCACAATTTAATGGACAAAGAGGTGCCAACTCAATAAGACGGTAATTGCCTCTATTTAAAATTCTATCTCGTGCAAGTTTGCCATAAATATAAACTGGAACTTTAACAAAAGCATCACAAACAAAATGGTCGCAATCCCAATCTTTGTTATAATTTATTATTTGTACAACAGATATTTCATCATTTTTTAATTGTTCTCGAATTTCAGGTGTTAAATCTTGACCTTTGTCTAATACTTTTATATTATAATCAGAGTAATCAGATTTTAGTTTTGCACGAATAAATCCAAGTAATTCCTTGTTAGTTAATTTTTCTACCATAATAAACTCCTTTTTGTTTTCATTAAGTATACTTGTATTTTAAAATTTGTCAAGATATATCAAAAATTTAATAAAATTACAAATCTACTTGCAAAAAGTAAACATTTGGTGTATAATTTGCGGTGAGAGTTTGAGATGAACGATGTTTGTCTACAATTATTTAAGGAGAGAAAATTATGTATAAATGTGTGCCTATTACTTTGGTAACGGGATATTTGGGTAGTGGTAAAACTACACTTATCAATAATATTTTAAGCAACGATAAGGGCTATAAGATGGCGGTTATCGTCAACGATATTGGCGAGGTTAATATTGACGCTGACCTTATTCAAAAGGGTGGCGTGGTAAATGTAGGTGACGACCTTGTTCCACTACAAAATGGTTGTATTTGTTGCAATCTTAACGAAGATTTAATTAATCAAATACTAAACCTTGCACGTAGTCAAAAATATGACCATATTTTAATTGAAGCAAGCGGTATATGTGAGCCTGTGCCTATTGTGCAATCAATTATTGCAATTGAAGAACAATGCAAAGCAAATAATATTCCACCTCTTTGCAAACTTGATGCAGTGGTTAGTGTGACTGACGCATTAAGGCTTGTTAAAGAATTTAATTGCGGTGATACTTTGACCGAAAATAAGTATGGCGATGACGATATTGAAGGGCTTATTATCCAACAACTTGAATTTTGTGATATTGTATTGCTTAACAAGGTTGATGAAGTAAGTAGCGAAGAACTTAAACGTGTTAAGGCGGTAATTAAGGAACTTCAACCAGTGGCTAAAATTATTGAAACTAATTTTTCAAAGGTTGATTTGGCTGAAATACTTGATACAAATATGTTTAATTTTGAACGCAGTGCTACCAGTGCGGGTTGGATACGTGAATTAGAGGCTGAAAATGTGGGCAATCGTGATGAGATTATTGAGCATAAGCACGAACATCATCACCATGAACACCACCATCACAACCATGAGCATTGTGACGACCCAGAGTGCGATTGTCATCATCATGACCATGAAGACCACGAGTGTCATTGTCATGAAAATGGTGAAGAATGTCATTGCCACGAGGAAGGTCACGAACATCATCATGAGCACGAAGGTCATGACCATGAACATGGCGAACACGAACATCATGACCATGAGTGTCATTGTAAAGGACATTGTCATTGTGGTCACGACCATAATCACGGGGAAGAGGAATATGGTATTGGTACATTTGTTTACTATCGCCGTAAACCATTTGACCGAAAAAAGTTCCTAGACTTTATCAATGAAGATTGGGGACGTCAAATAATTAGAACTAAAGGTCTTGTGTATTTTAGTGATGAAACTGAAATGTCATACCTATTTGAGCAGGCAGGTCCTCAAAAGAACTTAAATCAAACAGGTTATTGGTATGCTACAATGCCAGAAACAGAGTTAAAACAATTGCTAGAGCAAGAAGCACTACTTCGTAAAGATTGGGACGAAACTTATGGCGACCGTATGATTAAATTGGTGTTTATCGGTCAACATATTGACAAACATTCAATTATTGAAAAATTGGATAATATATAAAATTAAAAGGGTTGTATTTACAACTCTTTTTTAAATTTCTATTTACGTATTTACAAATTGAAGTGAGCATGTTATAATGATATTATGATTATAAGAGACAAGTTAGAAAAATTAATGGACGATTATTCCTACAAGGAAGGCATTTTTGCTAGTGCATATGAAAAACAAATGAAAAAGGCTTGTAAATTAAACAAAGTAAAGTTTTATGATAAATGCAATTATGATGACCATATGGATTTGCTATTTGAAGATTGTAAAAATACAGAAGTGTTTGATGACAAACTTTTAAAAGATTTGCCTGATTATAACTTTTTAGGTATTCCAATAAAAAGGCTTATTCAAAATGATTGTTCAAATGGATGTTGTTATTCAAGTATATTAATGTTAAGTTTGTGTTTTGAAGAGTTTAAAATTATAACTGCAAATTTAGATAATTACGCTGACTATTATAAAATACATGGAGAGAAAAATACTGACTATAAACATTGTTATTTGTTATTACCTAACGACATTGTAATTGATACAACTTTTGGAATTGTTTGTAAAAAAGATGTTTATATAAAAATTTTTAAGCCAAGTAATTGTAAATATATTTCACATGAAGAATTGAAAGATAATGAGTTGTATCAATACTTACAATCGTTAAAAAATAGTACCTATGATGTAATATTTCCGCAATTTATAAATATAAAACTTGATAAAGCAATAGATACCGATGAGTATTGGAATTTGTTTTTTGATTGGCAAGAAAAATGTTTAGCGTATAGAAATGAAAATAATCCTCATATAGAAAATTATTTTAAACAACATATAGCGAGGACGTCTAATCCAAATATCTTATGGGAGTGGATGTTATCAATTCAATTTCACAAAGACCAATTAGCAGAAGATAAAGAAGAAGTATTAAGTAAATAGAAAAAGGGTTGGATTTCCAACTCTTTTTTGTTTGATTAAAATTTTGTTTTGTGATATTCTTAATAAAGAGGAGAAAACTATGGGATATATTATTGTTATTGAAGGTACTGATGGTAGTGGAAAGCAAACACAAAGTGTTAAGTTATATGAAAGATTAAAGGCGGACGGATACAATGTGGTACGTCAAAGTTTTCCAAACTATGAAAGCAATTCTAGTGCACCGGTTAAGATGTATTTAGGTGGCGAGTTATGTGCAAAAGCAAGCGATATGGACGCATATCAAACAAGTAGTTTGTTTGCCGTTGATAGGCTATGTACCTATATGAAAGATTTAAAATTACATTATGATGCTGGTGGAATAATAATACTGGATAGATATACTCAAAGCAATATGTTGCACCAAGCGGGTAAAATTCACAACAACCAACAACGTGATGTGTTTTTAGATTGGCTAGATAGGTTTGAGTTTGAAGAACTGAAGTTACCACGTGCAAATAAAGTGATATTTCTAGATGTGCCACCAGCAGTAAGTATGAGGCTTGCAAGTGAGCGTGCTGATTTAAAGTCAGGAACAAAGCAAGACATTCATGAACAAGATAGTAGTCATTTGATTGACGCATATAATAGCGGAAAATATGTTGCAAATAAATATAGTTGGGAAGTGATTAGTTGTGTGGAAAATGATAATTTAAAAACCATTGATGAGATTGCTAAAGATGTGTATAATAGCATCATTAAAGATATTAATCAAAAGTAAAGAGTGGATAACGCTCTTTTTTCACAAAAAAACATATTTTTTCGTACTATGTGGTAGATTGAGTAATCAATCTAACTTAAGGAGAAGATATGTTTTTTAGATGTTGTAATAATAACGATTGGGATAATGATAACCGTTGTTGTGGTAATCGTTTTCCTATTGTTAATAATGTGACTGACCGCATAATTTTCACTAATAACACTGGACCAACCGGTCCAATAGGACCAACTGGTGTTCAAGGCCCAATCGGCCCAACTGGCCCACAAGGTTTGCAAGGGCCACAAGGCATTCAAGGTCCTCAAGGGGTGACCGGTGCTACGGGTCCTACTGGTGCCGATGGTTTAAGTATTGTCGGTCCAACTGGGCCAACTGGATTAACTGGTGCTACAGGACCAACTGGTGCAACCGGACCAACTGGGGCTGATGGTTTAAGCATTACCGGACCTACAGGATCAACTGGTGCTACGGGACCTACAGGATCAACTGGTGCTACGGGTCCTACAGGATTGACTGGTGATGTGGGTGCTACTGGTGCAACGGGAGCCACTGGTGCTACAGGCCCACAAGGTATTCAAGGTGAAATAGGCCCTATAGGTCCAACAGGTGCCACAGGTCCAACTGGACCTACAGGTGCAACGGGAGCGACTGGAGAAGCTGGAACGCTTTCAGCAAGTGCAAATCAAAATGCTACAACGCAAAATGTAGTAGATGATGCGTTAGTTTCAGTTACAGGAACCAATGTTTTAACACCTGGTACTACTTTAACTTTTGCTGGAGATACTATAACAGTTAACGAGGCTGGGTTATATATGATCACTGCTAATACAGAGGTTACAGATAGTGTAGGAGAATATACTTTTGCAATAGTTGTTGATGGTGTAGATTATTCGTATGTAGTTGATGTAACTACAGACTTAACACCAACAAGCAACGGTGAAACTATTGTATTACAACTTTCAGCAGTACCTACATCTATCACACTAGTAAATAGAAGTGGTGTAGATGTAGATGTTACTAATGCTCAATTAAATGCAGTTCAGTTATCTTAATTAAATTAATTTAATATAATAAAAAACCGCTTATAACTATTTAAGCGGTTTTTTAAAATGTTAATTATTTATTGAAAATTATCATTGTCTTGATAATAATCTTCATTAAAATTGCCTATGTGATTGAATTTGCAATAATTACTTTGATTATCAAAATAATTATCATTATATTGATTATTTGATTTATCAAAACAATATTTTACATAACAACAGCATTTTTCTTTCTTTTCATAGTCACATTTATCACAACTTTCGTGTCGTTTGTCACATCTATCATATCTGTCATCACGTTCGTTGTTGCATTTGTCGTAGTTGTATCTATCTTTGATATTGCAATGATTTTTTTCTTGTTCGCAACGGCAAGGTCTAGTAGGCTTGTTGTATTCTTGCTTGCAATGGCAAGGACATTTAAAGCCACAACAATTATTAAAAAACATATATTTCTCCTTAGTTAGATTGATTACTCAATCTACAATATAGTACGAAAAAATATATGTTTTTGTGAATAAAAAGTTGGATATAAATATATCCAACTAGATGATTTGGCGTAAAGAGGGGGATTCGAACCCCCGAAGGCTTGCACCTTACCAATTTTCGAGACTGGCTCATTCAACCTCTCTGACATCTTTACATATGCAATTATTTTAACATAAAAAAATAGTTTTGGCAATAAAAATTGATAAAAATGGAGATATATTACAAAAAAATCAAAAAAATTAAATAGATTAAAAAAATAGGAAGAATTTTCCTATTTTAAAAACTACCATAAATCAATGGCCAACCAATAACTGAATATTCGTTACAGGTGGATATTTGAACATTAATTTTAATATTATTAACCATTTCATATTTTGATATAAGGTTAGTGTATGCATAAATTAAGGTTAAATTTTGCTCATCAATGAATTCGGTAAACTTTACTTTTGCCTTTAATTTTTTTAATGCACTATCTATTTCAAGATTATTAAAATACATACTTTCACCAACAATATCGCCCTTGGTTACACCTTTGTTGCTAGTGCTCATATAAAGGTGGGTTATAGGTATAGATGTTTGATTGATTGGCCTAGAGGTGTAAATATGTAATAATCCGCTATCAAAGTAGTTTTGTAGGCTAAATTGTTTTGGTTTAGTTAGTATATTGCAGGCAAACATTAGGCAAAGGATTAGTGCTATAATAATTTTTTTCATAACTAATTATATTGCAATAAATATGTGTGATAAACTTTAAATAAATGTAGAATTAAAGCATAAATAGTAAATATTTTACTAAAAATATAATAAAATGTTGCAAATTATTTTGATTTTTAATAACAGTTGTTTCAATATAATTGTATAAAACAATATAAAAAAGATTTAGATTGTTCCTAAATCTTTTTTTTGATAAGCAATTAAATGTTTTATGTTTAAATATTGTTTTAGCCTAGGTCGGCAGATTTGATGCTGTAGATATAACTTTGGGTTACTGGTTTGTGTAATGCACGCTCAATGGCTAATTGATATAGATACAATTGAGTATTGTAGCGTGTACGCAAGTTTTTAATATTTGAGTTTGAATATTTGTAGTCTATCAGGACTACGTGGTCGTCAAACTCTAGTATTAGGTCAATTACACCTTGAACCAGTATTTTGGTGGTTACATTACTGTCCTTATATATCTCGTTATATGGGATATACATCATAAATTGCTTTTCGTTATATTGCTTGATACAATTTTTAGCAAGTGGTGATATTTTAGTATGAGCCAACTTAATTAGGCTTTCGTCAATATCATCATTTTGATTTTGATAAGTATAAGGACTGCTAAAATCAATATTTGATAGCACATTGTGATACATTGTACCTATTTGAGCTAAGTCGTCGGTAGTGGCGTTTAAGTTTTCGCTTAAATTAAGTTTGATAGGTGCAATATTATATTCATCATTTAATGTACGAGATATTGCTGTTACATTGTTTTTGATAGAAATATTAGTTTCCGCCATATATGGATAAGTAAACGCAATATTTTGTTTGATTATATCATCATCACATAATGTATTAGACGAATTTATACTTGAAACATTGTCGATATCAACACTATCAATTAGGGATATATTACAATTAGCAAAACGATAATCAGTATTGATTGTGTTTGTATTAATTTTGCCATAATAGGCTGACAATATTAAGTTGATAAAGTTGTCAGATGACAAATTGTTGTTATACAACTTATCCTTACTGCAACAACCTGTAATGATTAGTTTGTTTTTAGCACGAGTGGTGGCAACATATAGTAGCCTTAATTCTTCCTTATAGGCTTTTTCACGATTTTTTAGTTTTATTGCATAGCGTGTAGGGGATTCTAGTCGCATACGACTATCTAGGTTGTAATACTGCATACCAATACCTAGTTCTAGGTCAAAGTTTAGTTCGTCGCGGTCTCGCATATATTGGAATTGATTGCCACAATCAAACAATATTACTACTGGATATTCCAGACCTTTGCTGGCGTGAATTGTTTGGATAGTAACACTATTTAAACTATCACGTGTGATTATTTCGTTTTTCGAATTTAAGTTCTTTTCAATCAGGTCTATAAATTTGGCTAGTGGCAAATTCTTGTCCTCATTTGACAGGGTTGACAAAAACTCGTCCAAAATATTTAATTGTTCATAACCCTTGTCGCTAGCAATCAAGTGTTGACGCAAGTGGTATCTATTTAAGATAGTGTCAATCAATTCAACTGTGTTCATTGACGAATACACTATTTTAAATTCTTCACATAGATTAAAGCCATACTTTAGTTTAATTGCTAGTTCGTCGTTATTGTTTTGAATATATTGACACATATTATCATAAAGCGATAACGAGTGGTCAGCATAAATATTAATAATATCAGCATAATTTAATTTAACTAGTGGACTAGTGAACAAATATGTGTAATCAATATCACTAGCGGTATTGTTTAGTATACGAAGAATAGCAAGTATTTTGTTTAGTGCTTCACTATTTTTAATTTTTGTACTTTTACTAATATTGATAGGGATATTGTGCATTTGCAAAGTTTTGGCAAGTTTTTGAATTGATGAACCAACTATTCCGCGTGAAAGTATTGCAATATCGCTATACTGCAAAGGCCTGTTGGTTTTAGTTTTTGCATCAAAAACATCAGTATTAATAAGTTCCTTAATTTTATTTACTACCAAATTGATTTCATAATCGTGACAGGTGGTAAGTGATGATAAATTGATATGATTATTAACACTATATGTGCCAGAGGCAATAGTTTGCTCGGGTTTGATATCCGAATTTATTGCATAAATTTCAACCGCACGAGTGGTAGGATAATCTTTATTACGTGGCTCAAATTGGCTAGAACCGGCATAGTCAATTCCTGCATCTTTTTCGGTCATTAAATGGCAGAAAATTTCATTGTTAAATTCCAAAATTTCAGGTGCTGAACGAAAATTAATTTTCATATCAAAAGCCGAGCCTAAATTGGTGTTTTTCTTATAATTTTTGTAAGTTTCAACAAATAATTCAGGTGTTGATTGCCTAAATCCATAAATACTTTGCTTAACGTCACCAACAAGGAATAGATTACTAGAGTCGGCTAGTAATGTATTAATCAACTCGTCTTGCATTGGATTAATATCTTGATATTCGTCCACAAAAATATACTTGTATGAACTATGGAATTCATTTAAAATTTCCTTATTTTTTAAGATGTCCAACATTTTACGTTCAAGGTCACTAAAATCCATAACATTATTGTCTTGTTTTAGGCTGGAATATGTTTGTACAAACAATTTTAACAAATCCATAAAACTAGTTAGATGATGAGAAATGCTAGGGATTAATTCGTCAGTTAAATTATTTAAAAATTCAACTTCTTTGATAAAAGATTTAATTGCTTCGGCGTGAATTTTTAGTTGTTCGTAATCGTAGTTGTCTACAATAGTTTCAGACTTTCTAAAATTATACATTTCACAAGTATTTAATATTGATATTGTTTTAGATAAATCATTTTTATCTACTTGTAATAAATGTGTGCAGAAACTATCCATCATTTTATGCAAGTTTGGAAAGTCTGAAAGCATAGGTAGAAGTCGTAAAATAGTATTAGCGTGATAGCATATTTTGTTACAAATGTGAGTATTAACATATTTAGCCGAAGGTGTGTTAAAGTCGGTATATTGACTTAATATGCTATTTAAAAATTTATCATAATCTTTTTGACAAATGCAATAGTTAAATGCTTTTAATAAACTCTTTTTTAATTCATCTAAATTTCGTTTGTTTTTTTCAAAAATGTCACACAACACAATCAAATCTTCTTCGTTGGTTTGATTATATTGTTTAATGGCTTGTTCTAATGCCTTGTTTATATAATATTCTTGACTAAACGATGAAATGATTTTTATTTCAGGGTCAAGGCTAGATTTGTAAAAGTATTTTTTTAACATCTTTGAACAAAATCCATCAATTGTGCTTACTGCAGCGGTTTGAATTTCATCAAGTAGGGTTTGAATTCGTATCTTTTCATTTTCATCACGTGTGGCAACCAATGCTTCAGTTAGTTTTTGAGTCAATCTATCTCGCATTTCCATAGAGGCAAGGTTGGTAAAGGTTACTACTAATAATTCGTCGGGCTTGGCTTGATTGTTTAGTAGTAAATCCACAATTTTTTGTATCATAACTGTGGTTTTGCCACTACCGGCACCAGCACTAACTAGTTGGTGTTGGTCACTACAATCTAATATTGCTTGTTGTTGTGGGTCAAATTTAGTCATTTTCGCTACCTCCATTAAAACTTGATAGGTTTACATTATCCATTTCTCTAAAACTGATATTATTGCTAGATTTAGAGCATAGGGTTAAATACGGACAATAAGTACAAGCGTCGGTTTGGCTATTAAATTTTAGCGGTGAAGCCTTAAATTTGCCACAAGTCATTTCTTCAATGGCTTTAACCGAAACTTGTTTTGAATAATTTAATAGTTTGTCCATTTCGCTAGGTGCTAAAGATTTTTTGTTTTTGCTGATAGTTCCGTTTTTGTTTAAAATAATACTAATATATTTACTTTTTGTATTGTTTTCAAAGTTTTTATCGTGAGCCATAGCCAAGTCCACGTCATTTAAATAAAATCCATTAAGTTTGTATAAAGTATCATCACCAATTTTAATTACTTCGTTTTTGATAGGCATATAAAAAGTACCAGCAAGAGTTTTGTTTAGTGCTTGTTGTATAGCCAAAGGATATAGGAAAAGTTGCAATTTTCTACCATAATATAATTCTTCTAATGAAGGGTCAGAAGTTCCAGATTTATAATCAATAATTCTAAAGTAATCATTAAATATATCAACTCGGTCAACTTTACCTTTTAAGGTTACTTTATCAGTTAAATTCATTCCCTTAAAGTCGGAATTTGTACCAAAACTTTTTTCAAAATATGTAGGAATAAATTTGCTATTGCTATCAAGGTTTCGTAAATGTGTAACAAATCGCACTGCTTCTGCTTTAACATTAATAATAATAGGGTTGTTAATATGTTTGGACAAACGTTCGTCTTTGCTTAACAATTTGTTGATTGTAGTATTGCAAAAATCAACAACATCTAACGTGTCTTTGTCACTACGTTTGTAGTAAATATAAGCCACTTCGTGTAACAAATTACCAATATCAAACATTTCCACTTCGCCAGAAAGTGGTTGTTTTAGTTTTAGTATATAATTAAAGAAGTAACTTAAAGGACATTTAAAATAACTTTCCAACGCACTTGCTGAAATTTCGGTAAATTCAACCAAAGACTTGTCGATGTTAATTTCACTAGCGTTGGTTAATATGTTGGTGTCTTTAATAATTTGATTTACCTTATCGCTTGTTAATGTCTTGTTGGTGTAAACATATTCTACCAAATCCCACAAACTAATAGGTGTGTAAACCTTATCGCTTTTGATTTGATTAGGGTATATATATGCCAAATTTGTTTGTTCATCATTACCGTTAGACACAAATATACGAGATTTTAATTCGGTAACTAATGCACTTGTTTCGCTAGAACTTGACAAACTCATTGATACGCAAAGAGAGTTGTTAAACATAAGTGCACTATTAAATAATTTAAATCTATTTAATCGGTTCATACGTGCAATTGTAGGTTCAATATTATGCGATAATTCAACGGCGGTTAGTTCCTTGTCTAACAATATGCCAACATCTTGTAATACATTAGGTGCGGTGGCGGAAGAACAATTAACTAAATACAAGTTGTCAAAATGAGATAATATTTCGCCAGCGTCTACTACTTGTATGCAATCCGCACTTAAAGGAAGTGGCGATATTGCTTGCTCAATGCTTGCTTTTAAATAAATATCCAAAATCTCACTCAAATCCGCATTAGGATAAAATTGCTTAATTTCATCTAGTAGCAAGTTAGATGATTTGATTGATTGTGCTAGTATTTTTTGGTCATAACTATCGGTTGTTTGTTCGGATAATTTGGCAATAATATCTACCATATTAAGATTATTAATTAGGTTGTTATGCCAGTCAAGCAATTGTTCAATAGTTGTGTTATTATCTAGTTTGTAAGTAGTTAAAAATTTATTTAAATTATTGACTGAAACGTTTACTTCTTCGTCCTTACAATCAAAGTTTTCAAAGTTGCCACGATAACCAACACTATTAATTGTTTG
>JAZSRW010000096.1:0-3582 GCA_045538675.1 Candidatus Onthoplasma sp.
AAGAAAGAATTGAGTTATTGGTTATTTGACAAAAATATTGCTACTGCCCTACTTTGTGAATATAATAAACAACCTATTGGCTATGCAATATATTACCCTATTTTTGGTTCATTTTCAGCAAAAGGCAAAGTTCACTTAGAAGACATTTTTATTAAAGAAGAATATCGTGGTAAAGGTATAGGCAAATACTTCCTGGCTAAAACTATTGAACACGTATTTAATGATGGTTACTCAGGTATGGAATGGAGTTGTCTAGACTGGAATACACCATCAATTGCTTTTTACAACAAACTTGGTGCAACACAAGAAACTGGAAGAGTATATTTTGAATTTAATAAAGCCGATATGGAAAATATATTAAATATAATTAAATAACACTTAATATTTTATTAAAAAAATCCCACATACTGTGAGATTTTTTTATTATAACAATTCTAAAATTATACGGTTAGATACATAAAAATGTTGTGGGGCTATTTTTAAAAAGCCTTCTTCAATAAATACATACCCTGCCTTTATCAATGCTTGAATTTGACTAGCACGCGTTTTTAACAAGTCCTCATTAAAACGTTTTCTAAACCTCTTTAAATTTAAGCCTGTTGCAAGACGAAGTGACAACATAATATATTCTGTCCTACGTTCGCTATCACGAATATATTCTTTTTCTACAATTGGTAATTGATTATTGTTAATCAAGTTAATATATTCATCTAGTTTTGGTGTGTTGTTAAATCTATATCCTTCCAAGAAACTGTGAGCAGATACGCCAAGACCTAAATAGTCAACATCTTTCCAATATTTAAAATTATGTCTACTTTCATAGGTAGGAATAGCAAAGTTGGATACCTCGTAACGAACAAATCCAGCCTTTTTTAACATCTGATTGACTGTTTCATACATCTTAATACAAGCATTATCGCCAAGAGGCTTAATTTTACCCATTTTGATATTTTTATAAAGTTGAGTATTTTCCTCTACTTGCAATGTATACACTGATATATGCTTAACATTTTTTTCCACCAAATAATTAATTGTGTCCTTAACCGCTTCTAATGATTGACGAGGAAGTCCTATCATAACGTCCGCACTTACGTTGTTAAATCCCATTTTCTTTAATATATCAAAAGTATTTTCTATATTTTCAATAGTTTGAAATCTTCCCACATTTGCCAAAATCTTACTATCAATACATTGAACGCCAACGCTTATACGATTAACGCCCGAACGTAAATACTCCATCATCTTGTTTACAGTAACCGAATTAGGGTTAACTTCAACAGTAAATTCAATATCACCTTCAAAATGGAATGTTGAATAAATTTTACGTGACAAATCATACATAAAACCTTCATACATAACCGAAGGCGTTCCGCCACCAATATATATGCTATTAAATACCATTTTTGAACATTGATGACGATACATATCAATTTCTTTAAACAACGCGTCCTTAAAATCGTGCTGAGCATCTACACCCATTGAATATGATATAAAGTCACAATAGTCACATTTTCGGTCGCAAAAAGGAATATGGATATATAATCCTAATTTTTCATCTTTCATATTGTGTCTTACAATACGAACTTCCCATTCTTTACACTTTTGCTCACGATAACGAATGCGGTCAAATTTTTTTATCTTCTTATTTGCCCACATTGCTCTTTCGGTTGGTTCTTTTTCTTCTTGCTTACGTCTAGCAGCAAGTTCTTCCAACCTTCGTTCAATTCTTTGGTCAATAGTTTCTTCTTCACTATTAGTATTTGATTTTTTTACAACTTCATCACTCAAGTTTTGACCTAATTGCTCTAAATCCTTATCTTCCATATTTCCCCCTTAATCATCAATTTTTAATATTGATATAAATGCTTCACTTGGAAGTTCTACACTACCTAGTTTACGCATACGTTTTTTACCTTCTTTTTGTTTTTCAAGTAGTTTACGTTTACGAGTTACGTCACCACCATAACATTTCGCCAACACATCTTTACGTACGGCACTAATTGTTTCCCTAGCAATAACTTTGCCACCAATAACTGCTTGAATAGGAATCTCAAACAAATGACGTGGAATAACTTCCTTTAACTTTTCACATAACGACCTACCTCTAGCATACGCTTTTGTTCGATGTACTATAATTGACAATGCGTCACACACATCACCATTTAATAGTATATCCATTTTCACCAAGTCACTAGTTTGATAACCGCATAATTCATAATCCATACTGGCATAACCCTTTGACAAACTTTTAATTTTATCAAAGAAATCATACACTATTTCATTTAATGGCATTATATAACTTAATTTTGTGCGATTTGCGTCCAAATATTGCATATTTTTATATTCGCCACGCCTATCGCTACACAAATCCATAATATTACCCATATATTCAGGAGGAGTAATAATTTCAAGTTTTACAACTGGCTCTTCCATACTTTCAATAGATTGAGGACTAGGCATAAAACTTGGATTTGATATCAAATACGCCTCTTTGTTAACTTCCTTAATTTTATACTCAACGCTTGGTGCAGTGGTTATAAGGTCTAGGTTAAATTCACGTTCAAGTCGCTCGTTTATAATTTCCATATGAAGCAACCCTAAAAATCCGCATCTAAAGCCGTGACCAAGTGCCGTACTAGTTTCCTTTTCAAAATGAAGAGAAGCGTCATTTAGTTGCAATTTTTCAAGTGCATCTTTCAGTTCCTCATACTTACTGCCGTCAAGCGGGAATATTCCGCTAAATACCATAGGTACTGCCACCTTAAATCCATCTAATGGTTTAGGTGTAGGATTTTCTACTAGCGTTATTGTATCGCCTACCTTTGTATCACTAACATTTTTAATGCTAGCACAAATGTATCCAACATCACCTGCTTGCAAAACTTCGGTTTCCACATTTTTAGGTGCAAATATGCCCACTTCGGTCACATCAAAACTTTTGCCTGTTTGCATAAAGCGTATTTTGTCGCCAGCCTTAACACTTCCGTCAACAATACGCACCATACTAACCGCACCCTTGTAACTATCATAATAACTATCAAATATCAAAGCCTTAAGTGGTGCATTAATATCTCCACGTGGTGGCGGAACACACTCTACCACTCGCTCTAACACTTCCTCAATATTTAATCCTGTTTTTGCCGAAATACGAGGAGCATCTTCGGCAGGGATCCCTATTATATCCTCAATTTCCTTAATAACCTTTTCTGGGTCAGCACTAGGTAAATCCACCTTGTTAAGCACTGGTATAATTTCTAGTTTTGCGTCAAATGCAAGATATACGTTAGCAAGGGTTTGTGCTTGCACGCCTTGTGCTGCATCTACTACCAAAATTGCACCCTCACACGCCATAAGTGACCTTGATACTTCGTACGAAAAGTCCACGTGACCAGGGGTATCGATAAGGTTTAATGTATATTCCTCACCCTTATAATTATATTTCATTGTAGTAGGCGTAAGTTTAATGGTAATTCCACGCTCACGCTCAATATCCATACTATCTAATAATTGTGCACTCATATCACGCTTGGCAACCGTGTTGGTAAATTCAATAAATCTATCAGCCAAAGTACTTTTGCCGTG
>JAZSRW010000134.1:0-5770 GCA_045538675.1 Candidatus Onthoplasma sp.
CAAATTTGTGTTAATGCGGGTGTAGATTCGGGTGTAGTTATTAACAATATCCTTACTCACGCAGATGAATATTATGGTTATGATGCCTTAAACAACAAATATTGCAATATGATAGAAGCAGGTATTATAGACCCTACCAAAGTTACTCGTAGTGCCTTACAAAATGCAGGAAGCGTGGCTTCCACTATGCTAACAACCGAAGCACTTGTAGCCGAAGTTAAAGACACTACCGTCATGTAACAAAAATGCATCAAAAATAGCGATAATTAAATTAATCGTCGCTATTCCCCCGTCAACTAATTTAACCCCTTTATTAGTTGACTATAATCCTTTTCTTAAAAAGAACTCACGCAAATTGTGAGTTCTTTTTTGTGCCGTTATAACCATAAGTTAATTTCTTTTTCAGTTTAATACAATGTTTTGATGATTTTAATTTAACATCTATTTATTTCCTAAATTCAATTTCTGCACCACAATGTTCGCAAAAGCGTGCATACTTGTAATCTACAACATTCCCACAATACTTACAATAATGTTTGTCGCTTATAGGATTGTTTTCGTTGGTTTTGAATTGTGGCTCTGGATTTCCCTTTATCTTTTCAGTAAGATTTTTACGCATTATTGCTTCAATCAAATCTAATGCCCAATAAATTATAAGCGGAATAGCCCAATATGTTAAAAATATTCCCGCAACCACACCTTTAACAATAGGCTCGCCAATATTAGTTGTTCGTTGAATTAAGGGAATGTTTTTATTTTTATTATACTTTTTAATCCAATTAATCCCAATAATTGCATAAACAAAAACAGCCAAAAACAATGGAAATATAATTAAAAATATTAATCCACTAAACCCATCTTCAGCATCATTAAACACATTATTTATTGCTAGCACTAATGATATGCCAACATATAACGAGCCAACCAACACAATTATTGCAATAATCAATCTTAATATATCTAAAACTCTTGGTTTTTTGTCTTCCATAAACCACCTTTAACTATTACTCTTTTTCTTTTTATTCACTTCCACAATATCGCAAATATATGCAATTAATAATGGTAGCGACAAGCCCAATATTGAAATAATTATTTTAACAACAATCCTACCAACACCAACATTACGGTCATTAAGTGAAATATTTTTGTTTTTAAAATACTTTTTAACACCAATAATACCCATAATTGTATTTATTACTAGTACCACTCCCATTAATATAAAAATAGGAAATAGTAAAATTAAAAATATATTAGCAATTTCATCGCCTTTGTTAATAGTATAAAAATAATCGCCTACGATTATTCCTAACACAATCGCCCAAATAATTGCGATAATGCTCATAACCAACCTTGTAATATCTAAACCTTTAGTTTTCATACAAAACTCCTTAAAAATACTAATCTGCATTAAATATGTGTAATTTTATAAAATTGAAGGCAACATAAATAGTGTCATAACAAACAAAACTGCCACACTTAATGGAACTATCACTTTAACAAACACGCTTAATAATTTGCTATCACTTTGCTTTGCCGAACTAATAGCCTTTTTGTAAATCCAACCAGGAATAGCAAGTAAAAACAATGAAATCAATGCCCATCCCCAATTAACACTCCACATACCAATTACAAACCACAGCACTCCATAGTACAAAACTAATGCAAGTAGTCCTAATAAAAACGCTTTAACACCCTTACTCATAACATTTCTCCTTTTATATTTTATACTATATCACAAAATTTAAAAATTTGTCTATTGATTTAATAAAGTTTTAAAAAATAGGAGATTTTACTCTCCTATTTTAATTAGATATTTAAATTTGATTGACGTTTTGCTAATTCTTGTTCTATTTCTTTTATAAAGTTTTGATATATTTTAATTCTTGTTCAGTAAATTTCATATTATCTATAAATTTCTCCTTATATTTAACACAATTATATCATATATTCAACTTTTATCAATATCAAAGATAAAAAGGAATTAAGGCTTTTAACCTTAATTCCTTTTAAATTATTCTATTGTTCATCAGGTACAATTGCACCAAATACTAGGTTGCTTTCGCCAGTTTGAGTAGTTAATTTTTGAATACCACCAACTGCTTTGATATCATAGTCAACGCTAGCAATAAAGTCAGCGTTAGCACTTGTAATATCAAGACTTTCGATTTGAGTTTTCATACTAATCTTGTTTTCACTCTTATAACCACGGATTTTACCTACAATATCAACCACTTCATCACCACAAGCGATAATGTTAGCATCTTCTTCTAACTCAATAGGTTTTAATATAGTTAAATGTATACTTTCCTCGCCCTCGAATGCACGGAAATAGTCTTGATAAATTTCTTCAGTGATATGTGGAAGAGTAATTGCAAACATCTTCAACACGCCAAGTAATACATTATAACACGCCCATTGTGCTGATGCTTTTGCATCTTCACCATACACTTCTGGCTTATACAAACGATTTTTAGCAATTTCAATATAGTTATCACAGAAGTTCCAGAAGAACTTTTCAAGTTCGGTTTTAGCATAACCTACTTCAACATCGTTATAATGCTTAATAGTAGCAGTATATGCCTCATTAAACTTATGCATAATGTAGTTATCCATTGGTAAAATCTTGCTTGGTTTAGTTGGAATATAGTCTTGTAGGAATGACAATACAAATTTAGATGCATTCCAAATCTTATTTACAAGTTTATAGCCATCTTTAACGCCATCATCACTAAGCAATACGTCACGACCATAAGCACCATTAGCACACCAATAACGAATTACGTCTGCACCATAGTTTTCAAGTAAATCTTTTAGACTCATCTTAGAGTTGGCAAAACGTTTACTAATCTTAACACCCTTATCTGCCATAACCCAGCCGTTAACCATTAAGTCTTTCCATGGCAAACAATTTTGATGATAATATGCCTTAATAATTGTACGCAAACTCCAAGTTGTAATAATATCACGACCACAGAAACGCATATCCATAGGCATACGGTCAGCACATTCTTCGTCACTTTCAGCCCAATTGCAGTTAATTTGAGGCGTCACACTACTTGTAGCCCATGTATCCATAACGTCAGTTTCAGGACTAAATTCATCACATCCACATTGACAAACACCTTTGTATTCAGTTGATAATGGATTTACTGGTAAATCTTCAACTTTAGCAAAATGAGGTTTACCACAACTATTACAATACCATACTGGGAATGGAACGCCAAAATAACGTTGACGTGAAATTGACCAGTCTTGATTTAAGTTGTTAACCCACGCCATATAGCGTGCTTTCATACTTTCAGGGTGCCAATTAAGTTCGTTACCTAGGTCAACCCATTTTTGCTTTAACTCTGGTGTTGAAGTACGGATAAACCATTGCTTTTTAGCCATAAATTCGATAGGTTCTTCACAACGTTCGTGCACTTTAACAGCGTGGCAAATAGCATCTTGCTTGTATAAATAACCTTGTTCTTTTAATTCTTCAATAATTGCTTTACGTGCTTCAATAGATTTCATACCAGCAAACTTACCAGCAATTTCGGTCATACGGCCACCATCATCAATTGCTTGCTTAAATGGTAATTTGTATACACGGCACCACTCAACGCCAGTTTGGTCACCAATTGCACAGCACATAACTATACCAGTACCCTTATCAATACCAACCTTACTATCAGTTAAAACTTTAACTTCGTTTTGTTCAAACAATGGAACTTTAACCATTTTGCCAACATAGTTTTTGTATCTTTCATCATCTGGATTTACAAATATTGCTACACAGGCTGGTAAAAATTCAGGACGTGTAGTTGCAATAGGAATAGTGCCACTACCATCTGCAAGACGGAAATTTAAATAGTTAAATACACTATCCAATTCCTTATCTTCCAACTCTGCTGTTGCTACACTTGTACGACACTTACAGCACCAAGGGGATGGTTTATTATCACGATATGCAATATTACGCATAGCCAAATCAATAAATGACTTTTGACTAGTTTTTTGGCTACGTTCATCAATAGTATTGTAACCAAGATTTAAATCACAACTCATACCAGTACGCACCATCATATCACGATAGCTTTGGTTATAATCTGCAACCAAATTAAGTGCAATATTAGTAAATTCTTCACGTGGTAATGTATGAGCACGTATGCCCTTTTTCTTTTCAACCAAAAGTTCAGTAGGCAAACCATTATTATCAAATCCTAGTGGATAATACAAATTTTTACCAAGCATACGTTGGTAACGTGCGTACATATCTGCTTGGCTAAAACCATAAATATGTCCAATGTGCAACTCACCACTAACTGTTGGAGGTGGAGTATCTATTGAAAAGGTTGGACGATTACTACGCTTGTTAAATTCATAAATACCATTTTGTTTCCAAAACTCTTGCCACTTTTGTTCACTTTCCTTAAAATTATACTTTCCTTCTAACATAAATTTTCTCCTTCTTTTTTAAACATAATTTAATGTTATTTATAATATAATGCGAGAGCGTCCACAATTCTTCATTATTCATTTTTAACTCATCATTATGTGTTTTCGCTTTTATATTTTTCAACTTAATAGAATGCTACACATAAAAAATCCTTATGCAATAGCATAAGGACGAATAAATCGTGGTACCACCTTAATTTAGAAAGAATTATCTTTCCCTTAATTTATAACTAACGTATATTTTTACGCAAGCGGTCTAATCATCAACTAACAAAATCAACTTTCTTCGCTTGAACTAGTTTGCTACCTTCCATTTGACTTATCTTAACTGCTTTCAGCCCACGACAGTTATTCTCTACCGACAGCCCCAAATGTACTCCTCAAACTCAATGTTTCTCTATTAAGTTGCAAATATTTTAACATAACATGCCACCATTGTCAACAATTTTAAATAAATTCTATATATTTTCATCAACCGCAAAAAAAGAAGTCACATAAATTATATTTAAATTGTGAACTTCTTTTATTACAATTATTATGTTAATGTAGGTGCATTTTTAGGGATAGATTTATATTGGTTTAATATTTCTTCTACCTGTTCTAATTTTATTTTGATAGCATTCTCCGTGTCACCTTCAGTTAAAAATCCTATATGTTGAGTTCCTGTTCGCTCTGATGTCCCAGCAAAATAATAACTAGGTTCAGTTCCTGACGTAGAATGTATATTTATATAACTCGCAATAAATTGACTATTATCGACTGCCATAGTAATTTTCTCAAAACCTAAATAGCTATCGCTCTTTAATCTTTCTATGTGTGTTACTTTGTCTTCAATATAATAAATATCAGTTGATTCTATATCATACTCTACATCTGAGCCATCAATATCAACAAGCATGTCAACCAATCTAATTCTTTCATCATTAAAGTTTAACAAGTAGAAACGTGAACTTCCTTCAACGCTTCTATAAAAAGTATCAAATTGAAAGTTTTCGTTATTAACTAAACCACCACATAACCTTAAAACTTCTTCAATAGTTTCAGTCTTTGCTTCTAAATACCCCTCGCTTCTATTTGTAAATTTACTACCTCCATTAACATAATATCTTTGAAATTCTGCTTCAGCAGCATATGCAGACTCTACTTCTGAATCAATTGCGAATTTTTCCATTCTAATTAATTCTTTCTCCAATTTGCTTAAAACAACATTTACCTGTCCCGTCCTAGTGTCAACCTTCTCATTGTCTTTACATCCAGTAAAACAAATACCACCCGCTATCGCTAACATACATACTAACAACAAACTAAATAATTTTTTAAAATTTTTCAT
>JAZSRW010000103.1:0-2265 GCA_045538675.1 Candidatus Onthoplasma sp.
CTCTCTAAATTAGGAGAGATTTTTTCATTTAATAATCAAAATACTTTACTATTTTACTAATTTTTGGTATAATATTAATGCTAAAAAAATTATGCATCTTTAGCTCAGTTGGTAGAGCAACTGACTCTTAATCAGTGGGTCCGGGGTTCGAGTCCCCGATCGTCCACCACATCAACGTCGTCCATAACTGGACGGCTTTTTATTTTAGGAGGTGTTATGTCAAACTCATTAATTAGCGTAGATGAACATATTTTCAATTTAGCCAATGAAAGCGAAAGTATTGAGGGATTTTCTTTTGAAGATAATAATGTCACTATTGTAAATCGTGGCGAAATGCTTGACAAAATCGATAATGATACTATTTTAGAGTTTTTAAACTGTCCTGAAACTAAAGTTTTTATTAAGTATGAGGAAAATGGTAAGCAATCAACAAAAATGGTTGCACATAATTTTATTTCAAACGAAACAATTGAGTTGGGTAATATTGGTGACCATATATTTGCTATGAATGACACATTAATGAAAGCTATTGAAAAGCGTAAAGAACTTAAATCCAATCCTAATGCTGAAATAATTTCACACGAACTTATTTTAAATATTAATAGACAACTATTAAATCGCAGATACACTTATGAAGAAGTTGGTATTGGCGAATATAGAGATGTAAATTTATTTGGAGAGCCTTGCAATGTTATAATTGCATCTATGGATCACGGACGTCTTATTCCTATTAAAGAATGGCAACCTTTGCTTGGCGGAAATAAGAATATCGAAAAGCATATGAACAAACTTATTGATTGGGTTAATAGTGATGAATTTAGACAAACCGAACCTTTTCTTAGAGCCGCAATGTTTCATGCTAAATTTATAAAAATCCATCCTTTTATGGACGGAAATGGGCGTACTGGTAGAATGTTATTAAATTATATGCTTATAATCAGTAATAAAAAACCAACAAGTATTGCAAGTGCTGACCATGAAGAATATTTTAAAGCAAACGCCGAAGCCATTGTTAACAACAACTATCAACCATTGATTGGTTTAATTAAAAAGCATCAAATTAATTATAGCCGTGAATTATATGCTGCTGTTGTTAAACATCAAAAAGAACGTGCTCGCACTGTTAATATGCAAGGTCATCAAATTGGATAAATATTTAAATGTCAATCATAACTCGATTGACATTTTTATTATTTAACCTAAAATTTAATAGTTTTGTTGACATATACTTTCGATTGAATTATACTTAAATATATGAATAGATTAGATAAAGAAATTGTAGATCGTAATCTTGCACCAACAAGAGCAAAGGCTCAAGAGTTGATTAAAAGCGGAAATGTTAAGGTTAATGGAAAAGTTATTACAAAGCCAAGTTTAGATATTTTGCCTAGTGATAGTGTTGAAATTATTGACACCAGTACATTAAAATACGTTTCACGTGCAGGATTAAAACTAGAAAAAGCAATCAATACATTTAGTCTTGATTTTAATGCAAAAAATATTATGGACATAGGTTCATCTACTGGCGGATTTACTGATTGTGCTTTGCATTATGGTGCAAGCAAAGTAATTGCTGTAGATGTTGGAACTAATCTTATGCACGCAAGCCTACGTGACAACCCTAAAGTAGAATTATACGAGCAAACTAATATCAAAGACTTACCAAACGACAAATTTAAGGATATTGATTATATAACCATTGACGTTTCGTTTGTGTCACTATCTAAAATTATTGATAAGATTGTACTTGCACAATGCCAGGCTGACATAATTGCTCTTATCAAACCGCAATTTGAGTGTGGAAAAGCAATTGCTGATAAATATAAGGGTGTTATACTAAACCAAAAAATCCACCAAGATATTTTAAACAACACTATTAGTATGTTTAATGATTTTGGCTATACCCTACTTGACCTAACCTTTTCACCAATCACTGGTGGTGACGGCAATATCGAATATATTTCCCATTTTACCCTATCCGCCACCGCACCTAAAACTGTAAACCTAAAACAAATAATATCCAACGCCTTTGACGTACATAAAAAATAGGAGTTAATATGAACAAAAATATCAATACTAATGAAATTTTTGAAGATTTAAATATCATCAACATCAAGGTTGATAATAAGGAACAAGTTATATCTAGGTTTAGTTATGATGAAAATGACAAACTTAACAAGGAATTAAGCGAGTTTATACTTGATAAAACTAAAGTAATGCCTTTAAATAAAGACTTTACATTAAATTTTTATGTAAATCAACCTA
>JAZSRW010000047.1:0-5953 GCA_045538675.1 Candidatus Onthoplasma sp.
TGTTTTATTTTATTAAATTTTTATATATTTTTTCTGATATTTCAAAAATTTGTTTACTTTCATTATATGTACACGTTTTTAATTTAGATAATTTAGGCTTACCCCAAACAGTCATAATTTTAGGTCCAATCCAGGTATGATAATCGGTAGAATTAAATACCCCACTAACAATATGCAAACTTGCCTTGCTTGGACTTGGAAACAATATTTTCATAGGATATTTGATTAATGCATACACTAATTTTGGATAATGATTAGTAATGTTTGTAAATGTAACACCGGGGTGAACAATACTTAACTTAACCTTATCCTCTGTTTTAAACAATTCATACAAACTAAACATTAAAAAACGCTTGGAATTGCCATACACTTTGCTATGCTTTGAATTACCACTAAAATCTATATCCTCTTTATCTAATTTACAATAATTATGAGCAATACTACCTACTGCCACAACTTTTGGCTCATTAGATTGACGCAAAGTTGGCAATAACTGCTTAACCATATAATAGTGCGACACAAAATTAGTGGTAAATACATTATCATAACCTATATCGGTAGTGTATCTTGGCACATTATATATTCCTGCATTTAGTATTAATATATCTATCGCTTTTTGTTTTAGTTGTTCTACCGCTTTTGCTGTGCTATTAAAGTTAGACAAATCAGCCTCAACAATATCTATATCAACATCAAACATTTGCAATAGTTGTTGCTTTTGATTTTCGCTTTTTGCCTTGCTACGATTAATTAAAATTAAATTTGCACCAAGTTTAGCCAAATGATTACACAACTGCACACCTAATCCACCAGTTGAGCCTGTAATTGCCACATATTTACCTTTTAAACTTATTGTGTTTTGCTTAATCCATTTGTTTATATTCATAAATATATTATAGCATATATTTAATAATTTACAAAACAAAAAACAAGCCTTACTAAAGACTTGTTTTTAATTAAATCTATTTTACAAGAAGTTCGGTATCACGAGCAATAATAAATTCTTCATCAGTAGGGATACGATATACTTTAACCTTTGAATTTTCCTTAGTTAAGCATTCGGTTGTGCCACGAGGAATTGAATTGTTCTTTTCAAAGTCAAAGTCAATACCAAGATAAGCCATATCTTTCATCACTTCAGCACGAACCAAATCGTCATTTTCACCAATACCACCAGTAAAGATAATTGCGTCAACACCACCTAAAACTGCGGTATATGAACCAATATATTTTTTGATACTATAGCAAAGCATATCAAAACTTAATTTATATCTAGGGTCGGTAGTGCACTTTTCGTCAATATCACGCATATCACTGCTTTCGCCATTGATACCAAATAGTCCACTTTGTTTATTTAAATATTGTATAGCTTGATCAATTGTCATATCCTTGTATTTCATAATTTGTTGAACAATTGCTGGATCAATATCGCCCGAACGAGTACCCATAACAACACCAGCAAGTGGTGTGTAACCCATTGATGTATCAATGCTTTTGCCGTCCTTAATAGCAGTAATACTACTACCATTGCCAAGGTGACAAGAAATAACTTTTTTACCTTGTAAGCCACCTAAAATTTCGCCAACCTTTTCAGTTACATAGCGGTGAGAACTTCCGTGGAAACCATAACGACGAATTTGATGCTTGGTATACATTTCATAAGGCACAGCATACATATACGCCTTTTTAGGCATTGTTGCGTGGAATGCAGTATCAAATACTACCACGTTTTTCTTATCAGGCATTGCTTCCATACAGGCACGAATACCAATAATATTAGCAGGGTTGTGTAAAGGTGCTAGTGGAATCATTTCCTCAAGAACCTTTAAAAGATTTTCGTCTACAACTACTGATTTAGTAAACTTTTCGCCACCATGAACCATACGATGACCAATTGCATCAATTTCACTCATATTTTTAATACAACCATATTCATCACCAAGCAATAGTTCGATTAAACCCTTAATAGCGTCAGTATGTTCACGCATAACGTAGTCTAATTTAGTTTTACCTTTATCACTTTCAAATTTGATAAACGAATTTTCAAGACCAATACGTTCGCAAGTACATTTAGCATACACCTTAGAGGTTTCGCTATCAATAAGTTGAGCCTTTAGGGAAGAACTTCCCGCATTAATAACTAAAATTTTCATAAAAATTAATTTTCTCCTTCTTCTATTTGTAATTTTGTTATAACCACAGTATTATAAATATCCGTAACTGAACAACCACGAGATAAGTCGTTTACAGGATAACGGAAATTTAACATTATAGGTCCAGTTGCCTCGCAATTACCTAAACGTTGTGAAATCTTGTAAGCGATATTACCACAATTTAGGTCTGGGAATACAAACACATTTGCACGTCCCATAATTTGTGAACTTGGACATTTGGATTTAGCCACACTAGGCACAACCGCCGCATCAAATTGCATTTCACCTTCAACTATATAGTTAGTGTTTTGCTTTGCTATTTCAGTTGCTGTACGAACCTTGTCAACCAAATCACCACCAGCACTACCAAATGTTGAATATGACATAAATGCAACTTTTGGTTCACGATTAAGCACCTTGTAGTAAAAATCAGCACCTACAAGACCAATATCGGCCAATTGTTCTGCATTAGGATTTTCGTTAAGCGAAACATCAAGATATACATAAGGCTCAACGAAGTCGTCACGATTGATAAGCATACTGCCCACAACCATTTTGCCTGCCTTGCCCTTAATAATTTGCAATGCAGGACGCAGTGCATCAGCTGATGTGTAATATGCACCTAGCACTAACCCGTCCGCTTCACGCATTTCTAGTAGCATTGTAGCAAAATATCTAGGGTCAGCCAAAATCTCACTGGCTTGTTCGTAAGTATAATTATTCTTTTTACGTATTTTGATAAACAATTTAACCATTTCGTCAAAACGAAGATAGTCACTAGGGTCAATAATCCTAACCAAAGGGCTGTTTTTAAGTTCTATAGGAAATTGGTCACGTTTACCAATAAGCACCAATTCACAAAATTTATCTGCAACTAGTCTAATACTGGCTTGCATAACACGTTCATCTAACACTGCTTCAGGCAATAATATTCTACCTTGTTTTTGTTTGGAACGTTCATATAATCTACTAATAATATCCATAGTTATATAATAACCAAAAAGCATTGATTTGTAAAGCAAAAAACACTACAATTTTTCACATTCTAGCAATTTTTTTAGTTTGGTTAGATGTTTTTTCATATATACCATGCCGTAGTTAATGGATTTTTCAATACTTTCAGTGTCAAAACTCATTACGGATATATCTGGTTGGCTAATATTAATACGTAAATCACTAACATCGCCCTTTAGTTGTGTTATTTTAGTTTGCATTAGAGTAATAGCATTAATGCCGTGTCCCATAATTTTGATTTTGGTTTTTTCTACTTGCTTTTTGTAATCAGCAATAACGTCAATTGATAATATTATATAATCTTTCTTTAGTCTGCGTGCAATATCGTCAGGCACATTGTTAAGCAGTCCACCATCACATAGCACCCCCTCGCTAGTTTGCACCACAGGAAAAATACCAGGAACTGCCGAACTGGCTAACATATTGTCTAATAACTTTCCATCATTTAGTTCTACCAACTCACCACTTAATATATTGGTGGCAATGGCTACAAATGGTATTTTAAGTTGCTCGTGCATAATGTCGCCAACTTCGTTGTATAATACACGCTTTAACTTTTTGCCACTCATAATACCTGTAGAAAAAAATGGATTAAACGGGTTAAAATCCATTAGTTTGCTACGGGTTAGTTTTTTGCTAATATCAATCAAATGTCCAGCGTTTTTGCCACAGGCATAAGCCCCGCCAACAATAGCACCCATACTAGTACCTACTATCAAACTAGGAACAATTCCATTATCTTCCAATACCTTTAATACACCAATATGAGCGTAGCCTTTACTTGCTCCGCCTCCTAAACCTAATGCTAACTTTTTCATAAACTATCCTTTTTGATTATTATATACATAATTATACTTTTTATGAAAAACGCTAGTATTTTTATCCAAATTAAAAATTTTTGGCAGTGACTATTGGTTTTGGCAATTTTGGATTGTATAATAAGCGTGTAAATGTCTTAAAAAGATGCAAAATTAGACAAATTTATATATGCGTTTTGCCTAGTTAAGATAGTACAATTATGCATATAGGTTTTAACAATGTATTAGTCAATTATATCATATCTCCAAAAATAAATAGTAATCCTCTTTTAATCCCTTATATTGAATAGTTTTCTCATTGATTAATACATTGTGCCAATATGTAAATAAGGAGTTAGTTATGAAAATTATACCATTATTTGACCGCGTGGTCATCAAACCAGATATCCAAACCAGCACAACCAAATCGGGCATTGTATTGCCATCTACCTCTCAAGAACGCCCTCAAGTAGGTATTGTTGAAGCCATTGGTAGTGGACTTGATATTGATGCTAATAACGTTGGTATGCAAGTACGTGTTGGCGATAAGGTTTTGTTTAACAAATTTGCAGGTAGCGAAGTAAAAATTGATAACGAAACATTGATTGTGCTTCGCCAAGTAGATTTAATTGCTATTATGGAGGAAAATTAATGAAAAATATTTTAATAGGCGATAATGCTCGCCAAAAACTAATTAATGGTGCTAACAAGTTGGTTGACACTGTTAAAATTACACTTGGCCCAAAGGGACGTAATGTTGTTTTATCACGTGGAATATCTACCCCACTAATCACCAATGACGGCGTAACCATTGCAAAGGAAATTGAACTGGAAGATAGTTTTGAAAATCTTGGTGCAAATATCATTAAAGAAGTTTGCGTAAAAACCAATGATGTTGCAGGCGACGGCACTACTACTGCCTCAGTTCTAGCACAAGCAATAATTACCGAGGGTATCAAAAATTTTACCGCAGGTGCCAACCCTATAATTCTTCGCCAAGGCATTGAACAAGCAATTAATGTTGCCGTTGATAAATTAAAACAACTATCTAAACCAATTAGTGACTTTAGTGCGATTGGTCAACTGGCTAGCATTTCGGCTGGCGACGAACGTGTAGGTAAACTTATCTGCGAAGCAATGGAACGTGTAGGTCGTGACGGAATTATTACTATTGAGGAAAGTAACTCTGTTACCACCGAACTTAATCTGGTAGAGGGTTTACAATTTAATCGTGGATATGTTAGTTCGTATATGTGCAACGACACCAACAAAATGCAAGCCACCCTTGACAACCCTTATATACTAATTACAAACAAAAAAATAAGCAATTTTGCTGATATTTTGCCTATCGTTGAAATTCTTGCTAATATGGGTGCAAGTTTGCTAATTATTGCTGACGATATTGAGGGCGACGCTCTTGCTACAATTGTACTAAACAAAGTGCGTGGAATATTTAATTGTGTGGCCGTTAAAGCCCCTAGTTTTGGCGATAGACGTAAGGAAGAATTAATTGACTTTGCAACCTTTGTAGGTGCTACATATATTAGCGAAGAAGTTGGTCAAAATTTAAAAGATATAACCATTGAAGATTTAGGTAAATGCAAACAAGCAATTATCACAAAAGACAATACTACATTAATTTCAGGTTCGGGCAGTCACCAAAATGTTGAAGAACGCATACTATGTATTAAATCGCAGTTAGAGGTTGCCGATAATAACTACGACAAGGAAGTTTTGGCTGAACGTATTGGAAAACTTAGCGGTGCTGTAGCACAAATTCGTGTTGGAGCATTGACCGAAGTAGAGTTAAAAGAGCGTAAACTTCGTATTGAAGACGCACTTAATGCAACTAAAGCAGGAATAGCGGAAGGTATTGTACCAGGAGGTGGCTCTGCCCTACTTAAATGTATTAAAGATGTTTTAACTTTTGCTAGTACTCTTGACGGCGATTTGAAAACCGGTGCGTTAATTGTGGGCAATAGTTTAACT
>JAZSRW010000101.1:0-3201 GCA_045538675.1 Candidatus Onthoplasma sp.
GGTGTTAATAACGGATTGATTTATAACTGTGAAGTGTTATCATTAATTAAATCAAAATCATTGAGAATTATTATTAACGACACTTATAATTTAACTTTTGGTGCATTAGTTGGCGTAAATGCTGGAAATATCACCAATTCACGTGTAGGTACTGAATATTTTGAACAAATATCAGAAGGCGACGGAAATCCTTATGTAACTATTATTCCTTGTAGACCTATTTATTTTACAACAAGGGGAATTGTTTCAGGATTTGTTGGTGTTAACCAACAAGATGCGATAATTAGTTCAAGTTTTATGGCTAATACAAGCATTGAAAATATTTCAAACATTCCTGATAACGAATTTAATCGTACTGCAGGTTTTGTTGCAACTAATGCTGGTACAATTGCATATAGTTATGTTAAAGGTTTTGAAAAGAACATTTTAACTACTAAAACAACAACTAATAGCACAACTAACGGAACAGAATGTGTTGTATATGCTAGTGGTGCTGGTAGTATAGCGGGATTTGTATTCCACAATACAGGAACAATTCACGATTGTTATACCAACACTATTTGTAAATCTAATTCTGCGGGTGTTGCAGGCTTTGTGTATAACACTGTAAACGGAAAAGTATATCAATGTTATAGTGCAAGTAAGGTTGAAGCTGATAACGAGGCTCTTGCTACCGAACTTCCATTTGTTGGTGTTAGTCTTGAAAAATCAACAGCACAAGAATTGCTATCTAACAAAGATATGATAAATTGTTATTATTATGATGACGGCACCGAATATGATGTTAATTACAGACTAAATAAAGATGCTGTAGAACCAAAGGGATTAAGTTTACAAAGCTTTACTAATTATAGCAATTTAAATAATTTCTCATTTATAACAAACAGTTCTACCGAACAACAACTTAACGGTGTATGGACATATAGCACTGCGGTTGACCCTAATAGATCTACATATGCTTTAGGTGTTACAGCATTGCCAGAACTTACTAGTGCTAACCATATTTCACGTTCGTTAAGAGTTTATACCAATGAAGACAAAAATAAAGATGGTATAAATGATGTTGATTATGCTACTGGTTATGCTTTTGGAACAAAAATAAATCCATTTATCATTCGTGATATTGACGAATATCGTTCAGTATTTGTAGAAACTGCTCCTACAACTGCAGATGTAAAATATCGTGCAGGTTATGCAAGATTTGTAGACGATATTGATTTTAAAGTAGATGAGGAATATATTGATATTGAAACTAGGTCAAATTATATCCTTGGTGATGAGAGCAATAAGTCATTTACATTAATTGACGGTAACGGTATGACAATTTCTAATGTTGTTATCAATTATAGTAAGGACGAACAAGGAAGTTTAGGTTTGTTTAGCGAGGTTTATAACGCAGTTATTAAGGGACTAAATGTAAATTATGCAACTCAAACCACAAACAATTCATCTGAAAGTGGTTCATCTACAGCAAGTTATGTTGGTGGTATTGCAGGCAAGGCTAAAAATACTTACTTTATTGATTTGAATTTATCAGGCAACGTTACACTACGTGCAAATAACGTTGTTGGTGGTGTTGTTGGTAGGTTAACAGGTATAAATTCAGGAATATTTAATATTACAACCAACTTAGGTGTTCAAGCAGGTAACGAAAAAGGTAGTGATGTTTACAATGGAGAAAATACCGAACTAACACTTTTATCATATGCTGGTGGTGTGGGTGGTATTATTGATATTGGACCAGACGATATAAGTGATACTAGATATAATTTGAACAAACTAGTAGTTGATTCGGCAAGTTCAAGAGCTAAGCGTGCTGGTGGTGTGGCAGGTTACTTAGGTAAAAATGTTAATGCTAGTCGTTTAACCTATATTATATCAAGCAATAGTCAAATATTAGGACACGACGTTGCTGGTGGTATAGTTGCTGATAACTATGCAAATATTCAATTAAGCCAAGCTAACGGAAAAACTACCGAAAGTCAATATGAACTTGATTCTGAATTTGCTAAATATATTCAAAATATATCTAACAGCGAAGAACTTGTATCAATTGATAATTCGGAAAGTTTGTATGGAAACTTAAATGCTGTTACAGGTGCTAATATTGTTGGTGGATTTATTGGTATTAACTATAATGGTAATATTAACAATAGTTTAACTAAAGCCAATATTGGTCATAACGACGATTATGGTATGGGTAAAACAGTAGGTGGATTTATTGGTAAAACTTATGGTGGTTCGTTAGAATATGTTTATGCTCAAAATTATATAGACTTGATTTATAATGTCGAAATTGCCGATGGCGGAATAATTAAATCTAATGCTCAAACAGTAGGTGGTATTGTAGGTTATGCTGCTTATGACCCAATGTATTTAGGTACAGATAATCCTTCTAAATATTTTGCAATGACCAATGTGGTTGCGGCAAACTTCTTTGATGAAGTTCAAGTTGAAGAATTTTCAACTATAACAGGCATAAAGAAGATTAATTATGTTGTTGGTTATAGTGACGATGAAGTTGACTTGATTGGAGTTTCTTCTAAAACATCTCACCCAATAGTATATTATGGCGTATATAATGCTAATATAGATAACGAAGCAGAATATAAAGGTGGCAAAATTACAGCAAATAATACTAACGAAGAAAAGTTTGAACACTTTGATATGGAAGCATTGTATTATGTTTCAACTGAAAATACCGAAATCCAAACACAACAACAAAACATCTTTAATAAATTGTTTATTGTGTGGCCTGAAGATTATTGGGAAAAAGTGTATACTAGATTTATGCCAACACTAAAACTTGATAACGCTACTGATTATATTAAAATCGAAAATCCGGAAGATGTTCCATTAATGCAACAATTCCCAGACAGAAACTTTATATTAATGAATGATGTTACTGTTAGTGGTTCTAATTATATTGTTAATGCTGAATTTAAAGGTGTATTAGTGGCGGCAAAGGACCCTAATACTGAAAAGTTTGCTAAATTTAATATTACATTAGATGCACATACGGATAACGATAGTGGTGCAGGTTTCTTTAAACAAACTACAGGAGCAAGAATTGCAAATGTTTGTTTTAACTATAGTGATTTATCATTATCTGGAGGCGTTTATACTAATGTTGGAGGCGTGTCAGCACAAGATAAATATAGTAGATTTGAACAAATTGAAGTAACTCAATCAAATACTACG
>JAZSRW010000070.1:0-6048 GCA_045538675.1 Candidatus Onthoplasma sp.
CACTATTCAAAATCACTTTAGGGAAGAATATTTGGAAGCAAAACACGAACTAAAGCGTGCAAATATTGTTTCGTTAATAATGTTGATTTTAGGAATTATATCTTTGTCAACCTTGTTATTCGCACATAAGTTTTTTGACTACTTTTATTTTACCACAATACTAGAAATTTCATCTTGGGTATTTGTTTGGGAAGCAGTGGATATATTCTTTTTACAACGTTCAAAAATTAGACGAAAATGCCTATTAGTTAAAAAACTATATTCCGCACAAGTAGAAGTATATTTAAATAATTAGTATTTTAATCCTAAAAATCCAAATCTAGCAATAGGTTTGGATTTTTGTTTTCACAAACTATATCTCATTTAGTTAAATATTGTATAAATTATTTATTAGTTGAGTCTAAATTCAAGTTAGGTATATTGTAACAAAAATTATAAATGTATAAATTTTTGAAAAATTTTTAAAATTGTGTTGACTTTTAATTTTTGATATGCTATTCTATATGGGTATGCGGGTGTAGCTCAATGGTAGAGCGCTAGCCTTCCAAGCTAGTTACGTGAGTTCGATTCTCATCACCCGCTCCAGTATGTGTCAATAGCTCAGCTGGATAGAGCATCGCCCTTCTAAGGCGAGGGCCGGGGGTTCGAATCCCTCTTGACACACCAGTAGAGCTATAGCACAATCCCTTCCTTTTCTTTAATAGTGTTGTAGTTCAGATTCCTACAGTGGAGATTATTAAGACTTAATGAGAACCCTTTCTCAAAATCCAAAACACTCCTTTAATTTATAAAAACCCTATAATAAGTCTTAAACTTTGTTTAAACCCTCAAAGTTACATAATCTCAACTATTAATCGTTCGTAAAGCACCGCACTTAAATTTAAGTTGCGGTCCACCTCGAATTGATTGTAACAAATTTAATATTTTTTATATGGTGGGTATAGTTCAGTTGGTAGAGCGCCAGATTGTGGTTCTGGTTGTCGTCGGTTCGAGTCCGTCTACCCACCCCATTATTGAAAAACACTACATCTTGTGGTGTTTTTCTTATTTTTACCCATAAATATTGTATATTTAAAAATTTAGGCACATTTTTAGGCACAAATTAAAACTATCATATTGACAAATCTTAAATCTATGATATAATAAAGTTAATTTTAAGGAGAAAATTATGAAACAATATTGTTTAAGCGATATCCACTGGATATATACACAAGATGGCAAATTTGTAACACCATTTATTTTTAATAATGAATGTACAAAAATCAAGGACTTGGCATCAAATGACGCAATAATTGAATTACCACAAAGTCATAAGTTATCTAGGGGAGTAGTTATTCAAGTATTTGCAGAAATGTTAAATATATCTGAAAACGATTTAAAGATTGGCAATTTTAGAGATTTGCAAACTGCTGAAATTCTAAAATTAAAGGGTATTAAAAATTTAAAATTCTTACCAGTAAAAGATTTTGCACATCGTTTTTGGACTATTGATACTTCAACATTTATTGTAACAGAAGAAGATATTCATCGTCTTACAAAAGAAATTATAAAAAATCTTGGTCCTAAAACTAAAAAACAAAAAGATTGTGAAAATTTACATAATTTAACATCTCAATTTTAATACAAAAAATCAGCCATTGATTTGGCTGATTTTTTATTATTAATTTAGTAACGTTACAACTCATTTTTAGGTGCGTCAAGGTCTTGTAAAACCTTTTCAGTTGATTGAACGGCATTTATAGTTTCCGCTACAACTTGTTGAACTTCCTCTACTGGATTTACAATTTCTTGAGTTCCGCTAACATCTTCTTGTTTGGTTTCAACCGAAGGTGCTTGAGTTGAATTTGATTTTTCAAATTGTGATACAATGTTAGTTATATCAGTTTGAAGAGTAGAACTAATTTGAGCAAACATTGAAGTTATTGAATTTTTAACCGCATCAAAATCAAACTCTTGCTTAATACTTACCTCGTTATTTGGGCTATCGGTAACGATACCCGTCATAACTAATACACCTAGTATGCCAAGAATAATTTGATTTAAATATTCAGTTTTAATATCAACATTAAATACTGCTTGCAAAATTAAAATTACAGCACTTATCATACTTACCCAAAAGTTACTACTTTTTAATTTTTTTAAAAACTTCATAAATACTCCTTTTATTTTAGGAAATTTTAAATATTTACAAATCAAAATTTGTAATTTTAATATTATAAATTGATAAAAATAGATTTAGTGAAATGTGCTAATTTTTATTAAAATATTAATATTATTTACATTAGTCTTTTGATTTTACATATTCAACTTTTACCGAATTAAGATAAGCATTGTCGTTTGATAACAATACTTCTACTTTAAACTTTTTGCAAGGAATTAGTAGTTGACGTTCATTTATGCCATCAAAGTTGGTATAAAAAGATGTTTTACCTTTATCAGTGTATATATTAACCGTTTCACCCTTGCTTACATCTAAAGTTATTTTTCTTAAAGCGATATTTTCGTTAGTTTGGTCTACAATATAGTTGGTTGCAAAACCGCCCGTTAATGGGCCATCATTGAAAAATGAATTTTTCTTATAATCCAACTCGCCTATACGATTTTTGTATTTGCCATTAAACGTTAATATAATCTTTTCCTCTACGCCAGCCTTTAAAGCCAACATAGATTTAATATCAATCCCACGCACAATTTCAAAAGTATTATCGTTTAGGTTAAGTTTGATTAAAGCATTGTTAATATTGTTTTCGCCTTCGCAACCAAACAATCTAGTATCATTAAATTTTACATTTGTTGCAAGATAATAATTATCGTTAAGCACTGTTGCTGACGATTTGGAATTTTGACTATTAACTAGCAGGTTGTTTAAAACATCTATTTTACTAACACTGGTACCATTAAATCGGTACAATCCGTCATCAGTTAAAAATATTGCCTCGTCTCCGCTAACAACTACTGTATCGGGATAAATACGACCATTACTTAAATATATTTGGTTGTATGTAGGCTTGCTTTTTGCATAGGTGTTTATTCTACCTATACCATAATCGCAAAACACAAATATATTTTCGTCCAACATAGCCATTTTTTTGCCACCGCCAGCCGAGCCTTCTAGTGTCAAATATCCAGTATCTTCACTTTCAGTACCAACACTTTCAGGGTCAAGATTTTTAGTATACCATACCCTATCACTTTCGCCAGCAATAGTGCAGTACAATATGTCATTATGCACACACATACTGGTAATTGTTGGTATATTAGTCAACTCATATGGTGTCCTGCCTGTTGACCATACCACTAATTTATCTTTAGCACTAATCAATATCGAATCTAATCCGTCTTTTTTGTAAGACAAAACAGCAGGGATATCATCAAACTGCAATTCGTACACCCAGTTAGGACTTACCAATCCTACAAACATTTCGTATAAATACAATTTACCGTCCGAACCGTGAATAAGCAATCGATGCGTAGTGTCGCCACTACGAGCAAAATATTGCTTAAAATACATTACCTTATTAATATGCTCTAAACCCAAACACTCATAATTCATTTGATAGTGCAAACTATTAACATCATCAGATTCATACACCATTAGACTTTTAACACCCATACTTTTGGTTAATACACCTTGTTTGGCTGATAGGTTGTAAAAATTTACACATTCGGCGTCACAACCACTTGATTTGCTACTCAAATTAAATCTTGAAAAGTTATTTATATTAATTTGCCTTGTTTTATAGTTTAATTTGATTTTATTCATTCCAACTCCTACAAGGCATACTAAAAACTTTTAAATTTTTAATTTGAGACAACCTTTCAATATATTGAGCATTGTATACATTGTATTCGGCATACAAACCATTAGCCAAACTATAATACGCATTTAATCCAAACAAAAACACATCATCAGAAATTCTTCCTTGATTGTTATCAACCTCATCTAAAATGCTATTAATTTCTGGATTTTGGTAATATATTACTGTATATAATCCATTTTCCTTTAATTTGATAGCATTATTGATTATTGAAAACTTAACATAACCATTATCATTTTTAACAGCAATAACTTTAAATACATTAGGAATAGACCTTAGTGGAATAAAGTTATCATAACAATCACACTTTATTTCATTTATTCTTGCACTATGCGAACATACTTCGTTTATGGTTAACTTTGCAAATTCATACATTCTAACCAAAGTATTGTTACTCTTAAATATTTCAGATAGGTCGTCTAGAGTTGGATTTTCCAAATCTCTATCATTTAATATCTGTTCAACATTTAGCATTAATGCACTTTTTTTAATTAAATCTAATATAGTCATTTGCTCTCCTTTTAAGTTAATTGTCTTAATTTATTTTCAGCAATCATTAGTGATTGTTGTTTTAATTTTAGCTGATTAGTTTGTTCCAACATTTGATTATCAGCATCTAATCTATCAATTAATTTATCCAAATTTTCAATGCTAGTATCATACAAATATTGCAAAGTTCTAACATCAAGTTCGGCATAAGGAATTGTGGATACATAACTTAATACTCGTCCACTAATTAGTTCTACCACTTGAGTTAATTTGCTAGAATAAATTTGATATTTGTTTAAGGCATTATCAAACACAATATAATAACTTGCATCAAATTTTTTAATGCGATTACAAATATTAAAAACATCACTTTTAACTAAAATTTTCATACTCTCTCCTAAAAAATTATCGCAAGCAAGTCTCAGCCTTTACCTCGAATTACATTGTACCCTCTGAATAACTATGCTTGCGAATAATTAAATTTAACAATTAACAAATTATTTAATTTTGTTTTTTTATTTACTATATATTAAGCAAATGGATTTGTTACTGTTGATTTAATATTAGTAAATTTAGCTTGTCCGTTAGGTTGATCACAAATCAAATCAGCATATTTTACTAATGTTGCAGTATAGGTTGGGAAGCCTGCCTTTTGGTGTAAAATATTACCATTTTCGCCTTCAATCCATTCCCAATCACATAATTGATGAAGAGTGAATTTAGAACTATCCAACATATACAACTCGTTATCTTCAACAAATCTATCAGCAACAACAGGAATACCATTAAATGATATAGCCTTGTATCCACCTTCAAGATTCATAACATCAACGTTGCGACGATAGCAAGACAAGTATTCCATATAAGCACGTCTTACACCAGCACCGCAAGTGATAATATCGATATTGCTACCTGAATTTTCAGCCAAATAGTCTACTGCAGTTTGAAGTAAATTATCGCTAATTTCAGTTTCAGCATTTGAAGTGTAAGGTGTTAACCAGCCATTTTCAGCACGATTTAAACCATACAATGTTTCAGCATTACCAAATATAGCACCAAGACCAGTAATTTCATAGTCCTTGCTACCTTGCACATAAGCAACATAGTCAGCAGAAATTGTTGCAGGAGTAGTGTCTACTGTAATTGTTTTGTTAATACGGTCAACGCTCATAACACGTAAACCAGCAACGGCAACAGTGTCACCATTGTAAATATCAATGCACATACCTTCAGCAAAATTTTTAACGCTATTAAAAGTAATAACCTTGCCACTATTAGATACTACAGTCGCTAGTGCACCTGTACCGTTGCCATAAAGCATACGACCAAGGTTGAACTTGCTAGCAGTTAGTAGTCCTTCCATTTCAGCATTTAACAAATCTACAAAAGCACCTGCATTAGTTGCACTTGCACGGATTGCTTTGTCGGTAATTGCAATTTGTCCATAAAGGTTTTTTAATGTTGTTTTAAATTGAGCATAGCGGTTGCTTTTAGCAGCAGGCAAAGCACCAATTTCGTCACCAGCACCAACGCCACCATTTAAACCAACGGGTGCCATTTTAATAATATTTTTGCCGTACACGTCTGCACTAGATTGCTTAATTTTTGCAAGCAATGGATTTGCATTTGTATTTAATTGATTGCATACAGCATTAAGATACGCGTCCTTTAACGCGCTTTCAGCAGTTGTTAAACTTATCATAATAATTCTCCTCAATTTTTGTTTAAATTGTTTAATTTT
>JAZSRW010000092.1:0-2795 GCA_045538675.1 Candidatus Onthoplasma sp.
TGATTTAATATATTATATAAAGGAGTTGTATGAAACAAGTGAAATCAAAAAAGACAACATCAATCATATCTAAAAATAAATTTACAACAAATCTTAATACAGGATTAACTGAAGAACAAATTAACGAGCGTACTTTGCAAGGACTAACAAATAACACTGAAATTAAAACATCTAAAAGTTATGCCAAAATTTTGTTTAGCAATATTTTTACATTTTTTAACATTATATGTTTATCTTGTGCTATTGCTTTATGGTTTGTAGGTTCTTGGTCTGATACAATATTTATGTTAATTGTTGTAGCCAACACTCTTATTAGCATTATTCAAGAAATCAAAGCCAAAAAGACCATTGATAAACTAACGCTAACTAATTCAAACTTTACAAAAGTATTGCGTGATGGCGAACAAATTGAAATATACAAAAAGGAAGTTGTTGTTGACGATATATTAATACTGGCTTCCGGTATGCAAATTGCGTCTGACAGCGTTGTGGTTGAAGGTTCGGTTGAAGTTAACGAAAGTTTACTAACAGGCGAAAGTCAACCTATTAGAAAAAATGTAGGTGACACGTTAATGGCTGGAAGTTTTGTGTCTAGCGGAACTTGTAAAGCACAAGTTGAAAAAGTCGGAAGTGCTAACTACATTGAAAAATTATCTAGCAAAGCAAAAAAATACTCTAAACCTAAAAGCGAACTATTATCTTCCCTTACCTTTATAATACGTTTAATAGGTATAATAATTATTCCTTTAGGTGTATTAATGTTCTTTAACAACCACAAGGTTTATGACGGCGATTTATACAATACAATAACCAAAACCGCTGGTAGCGTAGTAGGTATGATACCTGCAGGTATGTTCTTGTTAACGTCGGTTGCTCTTGCAGTCAGCGTTGTTAGACTTGCAAAAAAACGTACACTTGTACAAGAACTTTACTGTATTGAAATGCTTGCACGCGTAAATGTATTATGTTTAGACAAAACCGGAACATTAACTGACGGCTCAATGAAAGTTCGTGAAATGGTTAATATTTCGGATAACAAATATGATGATAAAAATATTAATAAAATTATTGCTTCAATTGTTGGAGCATTCCACGAAGCAAACCACACCGCTATCGCATTAAAATCATTTTTTGGAAAAGGCAGTTTAACAGCAGACAAATCAATACCTTTTTCATCAGAACGTAAATTTATGGGTTGCTCGTTTAACAAATATGGCAGTTTTAAAATAGGTGCTTATGAATATGTGTTAAATAATCCACCAGCAAAGTTAAAACATAAAGCCGAAGAATTTGCTTCAAAAGGCTTAAGAGTATTGATGTTGGTAGAATGTGACAAGAGTTTTAGCAACGAAAAATCTGTTCCGCTTGCATTTATATTGCTTGAAGACAATATTCGTAAAGATGCTTCAAACACAATTAAATGGTTTAAAGAAAATTCAGTTGACATACGTGTAATTTCTGGCGACAACCCTGTTACGGTTAGTGAAGTTGCTCGACGTGTAGGAATTGACAATTACGATAGTTATATAAGTTTGCATGGAATGTCCAAACAAGAAGTTATTGAAATCGCTGATAAATATACAATTTTTGGTCGTGTAACACCTGAACAAAAAGCCACTCTTGTTAAGGCATTAAAAGCAAAAGGTAAAACAGTAGCAATGACGGGCGATGGCGTTAATGATATACTTGCACTTAAGGAAGCAGATTGTTCGGTAGCAATAGCCGCTGGTAGCGATGCTGCTCGTAGTGTTTCACATTTGGTATTGTTAGATAGCAACTTTAGTTCAATGCCTAGTGTAGTTGCTGAAGGCAGACGAGTTGTTAACAATATCCAAAAATCTTCATCATTGTTCTTGATGAAAACTTTATTTACAATTATAGTTTCAATAATGGTGTTAATTTTAGGCAAAAGTTACCCATTTAGCCCAGCACAATTTATGGTGTTAGAATACTTTGTTATCGGCTTGCCGTCGTTCTTCCTGGCACTGCAACCCAACCATAATATTATTAAAGGAAAATTTATTTCCAATCTACTTAAAAATGCATTACCTGCAGGTATAACACTTGTACTAAATGCTGTAGCAATATATCTGTTCCAAGGCATGTTCCACATATCAAACGCTACTTTGGCAACTATGGCTTCTATAGCAATAACTTGTACGGGATTAATTATATTGTTTAATCTATGTAGACCATTTAATATTATGAGAGGGATTTTAGTATTTACAATGGCTGCGTTGGCTTTGGCAATAATGGTTCTGCTTCCAAATTTATTAAATTATGTAACGCTAACTACTACCGAACTATTGTTTACAATAATTGTAGTAGAAACATCTTATCCTATATTTTGTATGCTTACAAAAGCCTTTGATAGTATCAAGCGGATAACACCTGATGACAATTAATTAAAAAGACACTTCGTAATTGAAGTGTTTTTTAATATATATTTTCTATCATATTGTCTTTGACTACAATATTGTGAATTCCAACAATTTTACCATTGTACAAAGTTATAAACACGTTTTGCTGATTTAGATAAATATAATTATCAAACTTTCCAAAATAAGCCTCTAACACCTTAATATCAATATCGCTTTTGAGAATATATGATATTTTACTATAAGCATTTTTGTATCTTTGACATTTAATAGCCTCAATAAAATATATTGCGGTAAAATCCTTATTAAGCTGTTTATTTTCAACACCTTTATCTTTAATTGTTTTTATTTCTAATTTCTCACTAATGATATTATATTTCGTTAATTTGCCAACATTAAATATTTTAGGTAAATGGC
>JAZSRW010000121.1:0-10367 GCA_045538675.1 Candidatus Onthoplasma sp.
TATTAATATTGAATTTTCAGGCACAACTAAAGGTGCAACTTTTCTTGTTTTGTCTAAATTGTCTCTTTCAATTGTTTGCTTATATATTGTTTCAAAATCTACATCAGCACCCTTTTGTATCATTTCATTAAATCTTCTTAAAGCACGTTCTTTAACATCACAGTCTACAAAAAATTTATATTTAGCGTCAGGAAAACAAAAACTACCTAAATTACGTCCTTCCATAACAACATTAATATTTTGACTGACCTCTCGTGCCATATCACTAGCCTTATAAATAACCTCTTCGTTTTTGCCATATTGCGATACAACAGCATTAATTTGATTGGTATGCAAGAATGCTGTAATATCTTCATTATTTACGTATAAAGATTGTTTACCTTTATTATAAACCATCTTAAAAGTATTATTTTCTAGTTCTTTTCTAATATTTACAATATCGTTAGGCTCAACACCCTTATTTAACATTAAATATGCAATTGCACGATACGCTTCGCCCGAATTAATATGTGCAATATTTAATTTTTTAGCCACAATTGCAGCAACAGTAGATTTGCCTGATGACGAAGGTCCATCAATAGTAATAATATACATAACCACTCTCCTTAAATTTAAAATAAAGAAACTTGATTAACTTATTACCCATTTGATAATAGCATTAATCAAGTTTCAAATTATTTATTAGTTATCGCTTGGGATATCTTTTTCTTGTGTATCTTCAGTTGATTTAGTTTCAACTTCACTAGATTGTTCAACTTCTACTTCAGCAGGTTGTTCTGCAACTTCTTCAGCAACTTGTTTAACCATTGAATCACTAGATTGTTCAGTAGTTTCTTCAACTACTTCTTGATTTTGTTCAAGGTCTTGTTGTTCAGATTTTTCTTCTTCAACCTTTTTAGTTTCAGTTTCACGTTGTTTTTCTAGTTTTTCCAACTCTTTTTGAGCTTTTGCTTGCTCTTTAGCAAGTTTTATTTCAGCAAGTTTAATTTGCTTTAATTCTTGCTCTTTTACATACTTTTCATCTAATGCTTTAGCGTCAGATAATTGTTGTTCAACTTGCTTACGTGCTTCTTCTAGTTTTAATTTCTTATTAGCTAATTTATCTGCCTTAACTTGAGCCTTTAATTCAGCACGTTGTTGTTTAGCATTACGTTTAGCCACCGCTTCAGCCCTAGCCTCTTCAGTCATTTCCGCTTCACGACGAAGTTGATTCCTTGAAGAATTATCTTCACGCATAATACGTTTTTCAAGGTCAATTAAGTATGCTTCAGTTTGCATAAATTCGATTTCGTTTTGATAGTTGTTAACTTGCACACCAAATCTAGCAACTTCCTTAGAAATATGCTTAACTTCGTGTTCAATAGCCATTACTTCATGACGTTTAGAACCATCACGATTAGCAAGTTTAGCACTACGTAATCTACTTAAAGCATCTTTGTATTTGTTTTCATATTCTGTTCTTAAAGCAACTAATTCTTCACATTCCTTAGTTAGTTCACGAACATCTTTAGCACGTTGGTCTTGAGCAAGTCGGCGATATTTATTTTGCATAACTGTAATATCACGGTCATATTCTGGTCTACCTGTCTTAACACGCTTTTTAAACTTCATATTACGACGGATAAATATACCTACAACAGCAATTACAATCGCTGCAAATGTTGCAATTGTTGGAACATATTGCCAATTAAAGTTATTACCACTTGATTTAGTTGTTTTGTCTTCATTGTTGTCATCAGTTTTAGCAGTTTCTACCTTTAAAACATTAGCACTAGCACTAGTTTCTTTGAAAATATTTTCATCAACTTCAGTCAATTCAATATTTCCTAAGAAAGCACGACCATAACAACCACTAAATTCACTACCTAAACTAAATTTTAAGTTAGAAGTAACATTTGAATCTACACCAATATAAATTTCGTAATGAGTCCAGTTGCCATTTGATGTAATATAACTAAATTTAGCATTTTCAAGATTTGTTAATTCGATATTTACACCTTGAGCAAGTACATTATTATCGTACATTTCATCTTTTTGTTGTTGACCAATTCCATCAGTAAACAAATCAAAAGACATCTTGTAATAAGTACCACTATTAAAGCTATAATTAATTACACTTGCATATTCATAATGGCTATCCACATCTAATGCTGTAGCAATAGCCAAAGCATATTTATTAGTCCAATTAACGTCCTTTAAAGATTCACGAGTGGTTGCTGAAACCATATTTAAACTGCCTGTCAAATCAACGATACCAGCATTAACTACTGTTTCACCTTTATTTGTTCCAGAATACAAAGCAGATGTATTATATTCATCACCTCTGTTAACTGAAATTAACATTGGATTAGTTAAATCTAATTCAACTTTTTGATTAACTAAATATGAATTAAAACGATTGCTAAATTCATTTTCAGTTTCACTTTCTTCAACTAAAATATTATCAAAGAAAGCATAACCGCAAGCCATCTTGTTGCCATAACCTAAAGCAAGTTCCAAAGTCAAGTCAACTGCATTAGATGGTGTGTTGATATAAAATTCTACTTTTTGCCAAGCACCATAAGTATTGATATTGTCCGCAGTGCCTAACAATGTTCCATTTGATTTTGCTACAATACTAGCACCGAAATCACTATTGCCACTAATATAAGTATTTACAAATGCTGTAACCTTATAATATTTGTTAGCAGTTAAAGACTTAGTTGAAGATTTATAACTTTGAGTAGAATTTGTACCATTATAAATCATCAAAACATTGTTATTTAATGTATTACCTAAAGCCGCAGGAGTATCCATTGTATTAATATGGCTATATTTATCCATAACCTTATCAAAATCACTTAAATTAACAACACCAGCCAATTGAGTTCCTTGACCAGCACTTGTCTTTGTCCAACTATCTGGATTTGCAGGATATGCTACGCCGTCAAAACTTTCAGATTGCATCTTATCAAAAGTGTAATTTGAAAATTCATTACTACTTAAAGTTAATCTTGAAGAAATATCTATTGTACCCTTAGTGTCACTGGTAGATACCGCACTATAAGCACTGTAAGGTACACGTTCAATCATATATCTTTTAAAACTTACATTACCAGTAGCGTTTTCGTCTTCAGTACCTAAACCAAAACTAAATTGTACTTTACTAGAACCCAAAGCACCAGTACGCACATAAATAACATATTCAACATAAACATTAGTAAGAGTATTAGTTGTAATATTTGAAATCATCAAACTTGAAGACTTTGGAGTCATATCTACACTAGTAGATTCCATAAAATCTTTATATTCGTCATTTTCGTCAATTATTTCATTAAGTTCAACTGATGCAGAACCTTGTTCCATTGTGGTAGTCTTTGCCCAAATTGAAAATCTGTAAGTACTATTAGCGTCTAACACTTCTTCCTTACCCTTATAGGTAATATAAGTATCAGTACCACTAATATTAATTGAATTGTTAGTAATGTCAACTTGCTTTTCACCAGCACCGCTAGTTACATCTGCAAAGTAATTTTCAGACACTGTATTAACAATAGGGTCGTCACCATTTGGAGTAAACTCAATTACTTGATTATCAAATTCATATTGCTTGTAGTAATTAGCAGTACGTAAATCCACTGCTCTATAACTATTTTCGCTAATATTAGGATTTTCAAAATAACCGTTAATAGTATCTAATGAAATAGCACCTGCGTGTAATTCGTCAAACACAACACAGCCATTTGCACCAGTGCTTTGATTACCTATTTGCATATTGAACTTTAACTTAACATCTTCATAACTATTAGTTGCTACAAAGAAAGTGTAGTTAGACCAAGTAGTAGAATCAATATTTTGAATTATGCAATCCTTAAATATTACATCATTTTGAGTTAAAAATACTGAAGCGATTGCATTGTCACCTATAGTTTTAGCAGATACTGTCACATAATAATAACCATTTGCAGGAAGAGTAAATTCACTAGAAGTATAAGTATAGTTACTGGTTTTGTCAGCATTAATCATTAAAACGTAATTATCACTACCAACACCCTTTGGATTATCATATTCTTTCAAGCCATATTTTTCGTAATTTTTAACATATTCACTTTCACTAATATTAATTGCACCTGTTTTCATTTCAGGAGTTTTGTTGCCAGATGTAGTAAATCCTGAAATAGTATAAGGATAACTAGATGAAGATGAAAAACTGCTAAACGAACCATTTGTAATTGTAATAGTGTTTTCATTATCAAACTTAATCATACTAGCGTCAACACTACTAGGAGTGCTTAAATTAAATAAGCCAATGCTTGATAGTACTAGCAACGCTAATGATGCTAAAATTGTAAAATACTTTTTGCGTAACTTAATAAATAATTTCATTTAAAACCTCTTGCTGTATATTATAGTTAAATGTGCGAATATGTCAACCACTATTCGCTATTTTTGTCAGATTTATACCAATTAAGGCATATCTAAACTTTAAAACAAACTTATTATAATACAAATATTTAATTTTGGCAAATATTTTTAGCCAAAAAGTATAGAATAACTTTATGAAAAAGATAAAAAAGTTACATATTTTGCTTTTTGGAGCATTAATTGGTGTTATTAATGGCCTTTTAGGTGGCGGAGGCGGTATGATAGTTGTACCATTACTTACCAAATTTTTTGGTTTTAATCAAAAACAAGCCCAAGCCACTGCCCTTTTTGTTATTCTGCCAATAAGTATTGCCAGTTCAATAATTTATATAACCCACAACTCAATTAATTTTGCACAAAGTTGGCCTGCAATACTTGCAATTGTAATCGGCGGTGCAGGTGGAGCGTTGCTTCTTAATAAACTGGACAACAAAATTGTGCGTGTTATATTTATTGGCTTAATATTATTAAGCGGTGTTATGATGTTGATTAGATAAAAAGGAGTTTTAAATGATAGTTTGGGAAATTATTGGCGGGCTTGTTGGTGGATTTGTTGGTGGTATGGGTATGGGTGGCGGAACTTTGCTTATACCTATACTTACACTACTTGCAGGCTTTGAACAACTTGAAGCACAAGGCATAAACCTTATATCGTTTATACCTATGTCGATAGTTGCTCTTATTTTGCATTTTAAGAACAAATTGGTTAAGTTTAAAGAAACATATCTGCTAGCCCTTATTGGTGCCGTTGTAAGCCTTGTTAGTGCTCTTATTGCGGTACATATTAATGGCGTGGTGTTAAAAAAAATATTTGCCATATTCCTAATAGCAATTGGTATATGGCAACTAGTTGAATTTATTAAAAGTTGTAAAAAAGAGGATAAGTCTTAATCTTTATCCTCTTTTTATTTATTATTGAAATAAATTTGCCATTGTAATATACAAAAATGTACATTTTAATTGTTGGTACTTTATAATTTGAGATAATTCCATACCTTGCAGTTCAAGATTGCTAATTTCAGCAAGATTTGAAGCAAAATCGGTTAAATACAACCTAAATTTTAAATATTTTGCCGTATCAAGACTATGAAAAGCAGTACGTACACTATCCACTTGACTTGCACAGTCATCATATAATGTATACAACATTGTACTAGCGGTGCTTTCCTTAATTTCGCCCTTATCAATACCTAGATAAATATTACTCATTGTAGCAATAGCAGATTTGGTAACCGCAAAACTAGTTGTTATTACTTTTTGCTGTTCGTCAGAGATATCAGTAGGCACGTCAATTTCAGGTAATACCAACTCATACACGCACGCATCGGCATAATCACCCTTAATATTATCCGCCACCGATTTAGCGTTATCATACGTTAAATAAAGGGAACTTAGCACTTTGTACTTTTTGTTGTATGTAATATACCCTGCACCACCTTTAGTTTGAAGTTGACTAGCAAAATCATATGCCTCATTATAATCGTCAAAACTCGCCACTTCTACCGCATAAAAGTTGTTAGGATTACGCCCCTTGCCCGAAACCAAACTTAATCCGTTTGAAAAAAACGCATAACTAAACAAATTACACACGCTAACCGCTAGCAATAATCCACATATTACAATAGCAATACTAAATATACCACTTTTACGTGGCGTATCTATCTCATACACCTTATATTCTTTATTTTTCATACAATATTGTATTAAAACAAAGGTTGATTTATGCGTAATTAGTTAATAACATTAACTTTATCGTCATATAACGATTTTAACAAACTTATCATCGAAAAGTTATCATTAATGTTGCCATAAATTTCAATATGTTGCGGATTTGTAAGCATTGTATAATTAACCACGTCAATAGCAGGTGCTTTATCTTTTAACTTAACTGGCTTGTTGTTAGTTCCTACTTGATACAGTTCAAATCCTTCGTTGTCAATAATAATCTTTAAAGTAGTTACCGAACTATCAAATGTTGCAATAAAACTACGCATAACATCAATCATCATATCCCTATTTAGATAGTTGATATTGCTTGTAATAAGGTCGCACAATTCTTGCCACATACGTTCCAAATCACGTAATTTAAAATTGATAAAACTATCAATATGAAATTCGTTTTCAAATTCTACCAAACTATTAATTAACGCCATATCAGTATCCACATCATACAAAGTAAGTGCCTTAATATATGCAAGATTAATTAGGTTTTTAGTCTTTAATATTTTAGCAGTAAAATAATCGTATTTGTATACGTCAATTATATATGTACTAATGCATTTTTTGATTTTAGATTTGCAGATATTGGCAATATTTTCGTCACTAGCAAATAATAGATATGTAAAATGCTTGTCCTTATATGTAGTCAGCATACAATCGGGCAAATCATTACAAAAACAATTGTTGATATAATCTAATATATGTTTGTGCTTGTTGTTGCAAGCAAGGCTTAATTCCCACATTTACGTCCCCTTTTAGTTTGGCAAAAACACCATTACTATATCGTATGCAAGCAAATCAAATTTACTCATAAAATTTTTGACTTATTTTGTATTTTAGTTTGTATAGGCATATATTTACCTCAAAATTGTTAGCACCAATAAAAAATAGCCTACATATTATAAACTATGAGAAGTAAATTTTAAAATAAGTTTAAAATTTTAAATTGTTGACACAATTTGCTCGAAAACTCGTACTTCTCAAGTATGTATAACCATCAGTTGCTATCAAATATCCCTGAGGGCTGCTTGATGACAACTTTCGATAATATTGTGTAGGAGATTATTATGCTAACCAGATTTGTATATCGAACTTGCAGATGTAATTGTGTTAAGGTTTCACGCTTACACAATCCAATTGAAATAATAACATATCCAAACATTGATGTGTTTCAAATATTTATACGTTAAAAAATAGCACTTTGATTAGTGCTATTTTTAATTAACTTTTAACGCAATTTAAAATGTAAAAACCTTTATTACGCTTTAGTATCTCGCAGTTTCCAAACAATTCGGTCAGTTTTTTCTTAAGACTTTCTTCGCCGTGATTTTTACGTATAACAAGGGTTAGTGTTCCGCCCACCTTTAAGTGACTATAGCACCCGTCCATTAGTTCAAACAACAATGCCTTGCCCGTCTTAATAGGTGGATTGGTAACAATAAAGTCATAGGTAGTATCCACCTTTTCAAAGCCGTTAGATTTAAACACCCTAGCACCCTTTTTAATGCCATTAAGCATAAGGTTGTGCGTACTTAACTCAACCGCAGTACCATTAACGTCAATCATATCACAATTAACGCCCAAATGTTTAACCAACGCCATACCAATAACGCCATATCCACAGCCAAGGTCAAGCCCGTTGCCCTTTAGGTTCAGTTGGTCAAAAATAGTGTTAAGTAGTGTCCTAGTGCCATCGTCAATCTCGTTTTTGCTAAAAATACTATCACACGACCTAAACTTAAAGGTCATATCCCTAATACTATCCTCAAATTCAAAATAATCTTCCGCATTATGTGACTTTTCAATAAAATAATGTTGCATAAATAATTCCTTTTAATATATTGTACCACGTTAGTTAAATAAAATCAAGGTTTGTACTAAATTTTTGCATAAAAAAAGGCAAGCCCTATAACTTACCTTTAGATATAATAATTATAATTAATGCTTTAAAGTTCGCACTTACTTTGCATAGTTTAAAGTGGTAATGCAATTAATACCATACCAAGTAGTATGCCAATTAGTCCAGCAACCTTAAATCCAACTAGTATTGCGTCGTTAGACTTAACTTGCTCGGTTTTACGTATAGTTTTAGCAATGCTGGTCGCCAACAACCAACTAGCCACACCAAGTATTGCTAGTATAATACCAACTATAACATTGGTCTTTTGAATAAATTCGCTAAATGTAACACCCAAAATAAACATATTTCTATCTCCTATGCCCACATTTTACCACACAACCCCTACTTTGTCAATACCCCCAACAAAATTAACATCAAAAAAAGAGCAATGCCTAAACATTACTCTTTCCTTTTATTAAATTTTATAATGCGAAAGCGATCCTCAATTATTCACTTTTCACTATTCATTAATCATTAAAAATAAACGCCTTTCGACGTTTATTTTTACTAACTTACTTTCTTCCAATCACCAATATGGTCAGAATATTCCGCACTTGCAAAATAATTTACATAATTAGTACCTGCTACTATTGTATAATTTGTTGTAGTTCCTGAAGAAGATTCCTTATAAGTCCATTGACCTCCTTGTTCAAAAGTAACATTTGTTAAATTTGGGCAATTATGAAAGGGTGGTCGTCCAATACTTGTAACAGAACTTGGAATTGTAAAACTTTTCAAACTTGTACAGCCATTAAACATCGCATATGGTAATGAAGTTAGATTTGATGGCAATTTTACAGTAGTTAACGAAGTGCAACCACCAAAATCATTCCAACTAGGTATATATGCCGAACATTGGCTTAAGTCGATACTAACTAGGTTTGTACAACCGCTAAATTGTTCATACCCCCCCATTGTGGTTACACTAGATGGAATAGTTAGATGTCTAATTTTAGAGCCTTGAAATGCACTCCAACCTATTGTTGTTACACTATTTGGTATAACAATTTCTGTTATATTGCTACTGCTAAAACAATAATCTCCTATTGTTGTTAAACCTTCTGGCAAATTTATACTTGTTAATTTGTTGCATGAAGCAAAAGCATTATTCCCTATACTCGTTATAGTGCTAGGTAGTTGTAGTGTTACTATAGGCATTCCGCCATCTATATTCGTACCAAATGCATTATCTCCTATTGCCACCACATTGGCAGAACCATTAACACCATCATCATATATTGTAGGAATAACTGGATTATATGATGGCAATTTATAAGTTTCAGGACTATAACTACTCGCATAACATTGATTTAATGTATAGCCATTTTCGCTATATGTCATAATATCTGTTCTACCAAATGGAATATTATGATATCTTGCATACACATTTTGACCTGGTTTTACTTCGTCCGTCTCTACCATTTGAGTATAATCTTTATCTAAAAACCAGCCATCTAAATAATAAGTAACTTGTATATCATTTCCTTGATAATCTTTTTCAGTTTGTGTAAATGAAGTAGGCGTAGTTAAGGTGTTTTTATCAATGTTTTGACCACTAACAATGGTTTGAGTGGTAACTTCGCCTGTAACATTATTTACAATTTGTTGTTGCTTTGGCACGCCTAAATACCATCTGATACTACTTGTAAATGTAACAGGTATGGTTGTATTAATTGGTGACACTAAAACATAAATATATATGCTATCGCCATAGTTTGCCAATGTTTGACAAACATAATTTGTTTTAGCATTAATTTGCTCAGCGGTGTTTAATCTAGTAGTACTCCAAACATAACTAACATTAACATCAGTTGTGTCAATTTCCTTTAAATTTACAGCCGCTGCATTATGCATAGTGTTGCCAAAAATATACTCGTACGCTACTGTTGGTGCGGTCGCTTCTTCATGTTGATTAACACTTGGACTATAATTGTAGTTGATTGTGTTTCCACCCTTTTGTACAACTACTTCGCCTGGCTTAAATGTATAACTGGCTGGCTTTTGTGCTGGCTTATTAACAACCACCTCATTTTGAGACTTATCTGCTGAATTGCTAGGTGCAATATAGCCACCTGCCTTGCTTGTATTGTTGCCTATACAACCTATTACAAAAGCAATAGCCATTGTAAATACTATTGTTAGACTTAAAATTATTTTCTTGGCAATTTTCATAATTAATTCCCCTTTATGGCGTAAATATTTTTATTTACACAATTTTTAATATTAATATATTAGCAAAATTACATTTAAAAGTAAAACGATTTAATATATTTTCTACAAATTTAGTCAAATTTATTTAATTTAATTAAATATTTTGTACATTTAACAACAAAAAAGACCTACC
>JAZSRW010000113.1:0-2947 GCA_045538675.1 Candidatus Onthoplasma sp.
ATAAAATTAAATCCTAAATATGCTAAAATTTGACTACCACTTAAAATTATAAATAATATAAAACGCTTGTTTTGAGTATCAGCGTTTGACACTTCCAAACAATTATAAGTTGTAATTTCTAGTGTGGTAAACAAAGCAAAAATCACACCAACTAAATATACTGAAAAAAATATTTTACCAAGGTTGTTGCTTAAAGTTAGCATTGGCATATCAGCGTTTAAGTTGCCGATTGCAAAAGCACATACCAACACTATAATTGTAATCACCCCACCACTAACGATACTTAAAGTTTTAGGATTAGAAGTGGTAGACAATAATACCGATATTAGTATTATAAAATTTTCGCAACAAAATATGATAGGATAAATTATATCCAATGCGATTTTTCCACTCAAAACAACATCGCCGTCAATATTAATAAACGAATTAACTATAATAACCAATATCAATATTGGCATTACTATATTTGCAATCTTTTTAATTCGTTTAACACCACCAATCACAATAAAGAAAGTTACACAACTTAACATAATTGAACATATAGGGATATTAAATCCTAGATACGTTTTTGCCAGATTATCACACCCTGCCAACATTGCGGAATTTGTAACCAAAAACATCATTATCAATAACACATTACAAATTTTATAATGCCTACCAAATACCAGTTTGTTTAGTTGCGTTAGATTATTTATTTTGTATTTACTTTTAATGTGCAAAAAATATATACACAACCCGCTAAACACAACAAAAAATATAATGCTTGCAACCACAATACTACGCCCACTAATAAAAAAGTGTGATATTTCCTTACCTGTTGCAAACCCAACCCCTACAATACCACTGATAATAAAAAACAAATCCATTAATAATATTTTAAATTTATTCATTAATAATTAATATGAGTATCGTAAAAAAATAATTACTATTAATCAATTTATAACAAATAAAAAACCACTAGCAATTGCTAATGGATTTATTGTTTTAGTCATCTGATAAAATAATTCGTCGACATTGTTCGCAAGGAAGCATTCCTGCTTGCTTCAACTTTTGAATAAAGTTAAGAGATTGCTCTAACCTACAAGCACCACAACGATTATCATTTAATCTAACAAAAACTGGGAAGATATTGTCATTACGTAAATTTTTGTATTTTTCATACATAGCCTTATCTACAGATGCTTCCAATTTTTTAATTTCTGCTTCTTTTTCAGCCACTTCTGGCATAATTGACGCTTGTTTTTGGTCTACAATTTTTCTAATTTGCTCTTGTTTAGCAGTCAAAACCTTAAACTCATTCATTGCAGCAGTAAATTCACCTGACAATCTATTTGCCTTATCATTTAAATTGCGTAGTTTTTGTTCAAGTTTTGCAAGTTCACTAGTTAAATAATTAGCATCTTCAATAACATTACCTATATTTGCAATACCTGTTTTTTCAGGTTTTTGTTTGGCTGTAATTTCAGATTTTGCATTTAGTTGTTCAAATCTAGCCATAACTTGCTCAAATTGTTTAACAATCATTGCTGCAGTATTGTCAATACTATTCATATTATTAAACACTTGCTTACGAGCACTTTTAATTTGCTCATATTTAGCATTTTCAGGGCTATTGCCTGTAGATGATTTCAATTTTCTAATTTGTCTTTCCAATTCTTGAATTTTTAAAACATTTTTCATAATATTATCCTTTTAGTATTAAATTTTTAAGGGATTAAATACGTCTACCCCAATAACCACCTTTACCATCACCTTTATCGTCATCATCTGACAATAATTTCTTTAATTTAGATGGTTGACGAAGTTTACGCAAAGCCTTTGCTTCGATTTGACGGATACGTTCACGTGTTACGCTAAATTCACGACCAACTTCTTCCAAAGTACGAGGGTGAGAATCATCAAGGCCATAACGAAGACGAATAACTTTTTGTTCTCTTGGAGTAAGGGTTTCTAGCACGCTCATAAGTTGTTGCTTTAGCATATTTTGCATTGCAACATCGTGTGGTGACAATGCAGTTTCATCAACCACCAAATCACCAACCTTACTATCTTCCTCGTGACCAATTTTGCTTTCAAGTGAAATTGGGTCTTGTGAAATACGTTGAATTTCGGCAACCTTTTGAACAGTTGTACCTAATCTTTCTGCAATTTCTTCCAACGTTGGTTCACGACCTAACTCTTGAGTAAGTTCACGCTCGGTACGACGTTGACGAGAAATAGTTTCTACCATATGCACTGGAATACGAATAGTGTGTGCTTGGTCTGAAATAGCACGTGTAATACTTTGACGAATCCACCAAGTACCATAAGTAGAAAATTTGTAACCTTTAGTATAGTCAAACTTTTCAACAGCACGGCTAAGACCTAAATTACCTTCTTGAATTAAATCCAAAAATTGCATATTGTACTTATTTTGATATTTTTTAGCGATACTAACAACCAAACGCAAATTACTTTCAATCAAACGATTACGTGCATATGCCGCTTGCTCGCCACCTTCTTGCAATGTTTTGCTAAGTTCTTTTTCCTCTTCGGCGGTAAGCAAAGGAAGTTTACCAATATCCTTTAAGTACATCTTAACAGGGTCGTTAACATTAATTTGACTAACAATATCATCAAATTCCTTATCATCAATAGGGTCCTCTGGTATTTCCTCTGTAATCTTAATACCTTGAGCTATTAATTCTTGCTTAACAATTTCCACTTGGTCGGCATCTAGATTGTGAGAATCCAGTTTCATAAACAAAGTGTCTTCCTTGATGCTGTCTTGACCTTTTTTACGCAAATTTTCTACAATTGAATTGATAATTTCTTTTAAATTCTTATCCATTTTTTTCTCCTTGTGTAAATTCTTTATTTATTGCTTCCAATATCCAATAATTTAAATATGTTTCAAACGCTAATTTCGAATTAGCATTATATTTATCAACCGCCACCATTAGTCCCA
>JAZSRW010000043.1:0-2051 GCA_045538675.1 Candidatus Onthoplasma sp.
TATTAATTATCAAGCAAATAAACAACATTTTTATATACCAAACCCATATTTTATACAATTTTTAACAATTTGGTTTATGATAACAAAAAAAGAATACCCGTAGGCATTCTTTTTTTTTAATATTAACACTTGAAAATAATCATACTAGCACATTGCTTAACAAGGTTAAAAGTATTCATCAAAGGATTAACTGAATTTTGTCCGCCATTTCCGCCTCCATCTTTGTTAAATAAGTCACCGAAAGTGTTTTCACTAACCTTCTTATCTCCTGTTCCTTGCAACCAAGTACTTAATGCATAGAATAAACCAATCAATACTGCAATAGCCACAATTGATATAGCAATATTAACAAGTTTTGCTTTAGCTTCGTCACGAGCATTTTTATCGTCAGCCTTCATCATCTTAATACCAACAACTACAGCCCAAATCATACCTACGCTACAACCAATTACCAATATTGGCACTAATAGGTTTGTTACAGCATTAATCACCTTATCTTGCCAATCAGTTGCAATACTAGCACCTAATAAAGATTTTAAAAACATATACATTTCCCCCTTTCGCACTATCTCTTGCGATTTACATACAAACATATTAGCAATATCAAAACAAAAAATCAACTAATTTTTACATTTTTTTTAAATTTTTATAAAATTTTTTAATTTTTGCCTATATTTTATGGATAAAACACTGAAATTACACATATTTATCCAATACCAACCACATTTGTACAACCTTTGTCGCAAATGTTAATACTATTATCTTTAAGCGTTAAAATTTTATGTACCACCTTCAAAAATACAAAATTTTTGGCACAACATCTTAATTTTCGACTTTTTGTATTATAAAATATCATTAGTGAAATGTGCAAAAGGAGGACAATGAACACCGAGATTAATACTTTACAAAAAAAATTACAAGACGTTACCAATCGACTAGAATTATTGCAACGACAAGTAGATGAATTTTATCCCCAAATTGAAAATGACGAGAACTTATCGCAACTAGTAACATCTTTACAGCAAAATGTTGATGACCTAAAACTAAAGGTTGTCAATTTTGAAAGCAATTTAAATTCGTTAAGCAATACTTATGCTGATATTGTATCTAATGTGGAATCAAATTCAGTACAATTGCAAAATATTCAAACCGATGTTTTGGCTAATCAAAATAATATAGACGACCTACTAGCAACAACCACAACCAACACTAATAATATCGAACAATTACAAAATAATGACGAATTACAAAATTCAAATATTAATGAATTAAATTCAAAAACAGCCGAATTAAATGCAACCTTAGGCGAATTAACAAAAAATCATAACCACACAGCAACCACTGTAAATAACCTCGTTGAAAATTACGATAATTTAAATGAAAATTTCAATAATCTATCATCAAAGCACAATACTCTATCACAAGATGTTGAAGATTTGACAAATTCTTATAATGATACAACCAGTATTGTAGAAACTTTATCTAACAATTATAACCAATTAGATTCTCAAACTAAAAACCTACAATCTAGTGTATCCAACTTAAATAACTATCAAAACTTTTTATCTACACGAATCGATTCTTTGAACAATATGCACAACAATTTGGCCGACAGCACTCGAGACACTATCGAAGATATTGAAAAACTGGAATCTGACTACAAACTATTAAACCAAAATGTAGATAATTTAACCCATCAAGTTAACAGTAATACCGAAACTATTGACAATATAATAACCAACAATGACCAACTTACAAATGATGTAGATTACTTAAAATCTAGGCAATTAGATATTATAAGTACAGTAAATAGCAATATATTAGATTTGCAAGATTTAACCAATCAATTCAATAACTTAAACTTAGCAGTATCAAATATCGAAACCGATTATAACAATTTAAAAGATTCAATAACAAGTTTACAAACAAACTATAACAACTTAAATCAATCTTATAACGATATAAACAATTCGGTAAATTCGTTACAGCAGCAAACCAACACAAATACTACAGACATTACCGCAATCAAACAAAATCATACAGCATTATCT
>JAZSRW010000122.1:0-2967 GCA_045538675.1 Candidatus Onthoplasma sp.
GGGGAATTGATTATGAAATTTACCAAAAAAATAATTTTAAGTCTAACACTAGTGTTTGTTTTGTCGCTAGCGGTTGTAATTGGTTTAATAACTAATAATACAAGCAAGGCAGAATATGTTGCACCTGATAATAATCAAAATGAGGTTGTTATTAATAAACCAGTGCAAAAGCCAACAACTCATACTTTTAAGGCTGGCGAAGTGACCTTGCAAAAAGGTGGCGATAACATCAACTATAGTTATAATCCAAGTGTAAATAGCGGTGATACTGCAACCACAGTTGCATATGAATATGTGTTTGGTAATACTATGAATAGAACCACAGCAGTTAACTTAAAGGAAATTGACACCACTGATGTTAATGTAACTTATGCGTGGAGTAGCAGTAGATTAAATACTGATGAGGATATAACAAGTTATACTGATTACGAATGTCAAAAATTACTAGGTTTTGGTGATATGATATATATTTATGTGTTTGTAACCCCAACGGCAACTAATATTCCAACCACATTCACCAGTAGTGTAGTATGGTATTATGGTATACCAATGGAAATTACAATAGAAAATAATATTGAAAATACTACAAATCCCAAAACAATAGTTACAGGGCAAAGTGTAGAAACAATATCAGAAAAACCTTTTATCAAAACTGAACAAGATTATCAAGGAAATGATATACAAGTTACTTATTATTTAGATGGCTGGTTTTTAGATAAAGATTATACTCAAATGGTTGAGGGTGAAATAAAGCCAGGTCAAAAAGTATATGCAAGATATCATAATATTCCATTTGGCAGAACAGATATTATGACATATAGCGGAAATGGATACACATTGGGTACGTGTTATGATTGGGGTATAGTTCCTAATAGTACTTATAAATTGCCATCATTTAATCCAGTTATTCCTACAATATATGATGATGGGGTTAATGGAAGAGCTAAAGTGATAGGCATTGGAGATGCTCCTTTTGGGACTATGGCGGATTACGGTGTTGTTGCAATAACCTCGATTTCATTACCTTGTACACTAACAACACTAGGGGCTTATTGTTTTGCTAATACTAAGATAACAGAAATTGTTATACCTAATGGTGTAACAACAATAGGAGGTTATTGTTTTATGGGGACTGGTATAACAGAAATTGTTATACCAAATAGTGTAACAACAATAGGTTGGAGTGCATTTCAATACTCTAAAATTAGACATCTAACTATTCCATCTAGTGTAACCACAATGGGGGGGTATGAACAATTTAGCGGTTGTACAAACCTAGTTAGTATCGACTTAAGCCAATGTTCGGCATATAGACCTAGTTGGAATGATTTTGGTGGTTGCACTTCGTTAACTACTGTAAAATTGCCATCAAATCTAACTTCATTACCATATGCGATGTTTAATGGTTGTACAAGTTTGCAAAGTATTACAATTCCAAGTTCTGTTATACGTATTGACCGACCAGTTTTTATAGGTTGTCCAAATTTAACAAATGTTACTTTTGAACAAGGAGGTCAATGGAGTTATACTGAAAATTCTTCAGGAACTACAACAAATTATACAATAGTGACAGGTACTAATTATGTAAATTATTTTGCAAGTGCGGACCAATATTCTGACAATATTGGTTATTGGGAGAAAGTAAGTTAGTAAAAATAAACGTCGAAAGGCGTTTATTTTTTATGATTAATGAATAGTGAAAAGTGAATAATTGTGGATTGCTTTCGCATTATAAGAGTGAAGTTTGCTAGTGCAAGTGAAGTTTATGCGTTGCATAAGTGAAGTTCAAACAAGTTTGAGTAAAATTTATCCTTATGGATAAGTTAGATGAAAGAGTAATGTTTAGGCATTGCTCTTTTTTTTGCATAATTGGACGGGCGTGGACATACATTTAGATATGAGTAAAATTTGGCTATTTATGATTGTGTCTAGTTTGTTTGTGTTGGTTGCTACTGCACCCGAGCAGGCATTAACTGTTATGATGGGGGCTAGTGCCAACGGGGTACAAATGTGTATCGAATTTTTGGGCATATATGCTATATGGCTAGGCATTTTGCAAGTGTTGGACGATACAAGATTAAGCCACAAACTATCACATCTACTACAAAAGCCAATACGATTTATATTTGGGCATACCGACCCTGATACTGAAAAGAATATTTGCCTAAATGTATCATCAAATATACTTGGTTTAGGAAGTGCGGCTACGCCATTTGGCATTAAGGCAATGCAGGGTATGGACAAGGGCAGTACCATTGCCACTAAAGGTATGATAATGTTAGTGCTTATTAATTCCACCGGCATACAAGTTTTGCCTACCACAGTGATTGGCTTAAGGGCATTGGCGGGAAGTGTTGCACCATCAAGCATTATTTGGCCAACCGTTGTGGCGACCTTTGTACCAACCATTATAGGAATAATTATGGTTAAGTTGCTATACCGCAACAAAAAGTCTAAATCTAATATTAACAACAATTCAAATATACTTACCAAAGATAGCAAAATCTAAACAATGTCGAGGTGCTATGGCGGATATACTACTTCCAACACTTATTGCGTGCGTATTGATGTATGCACTTATCAAAAAGGTTGATGCGTATGCTAGTTTTGTAAAGGGTGCTAAAGAGTCAGTACCCTTGATTGTTTCGCTACTGCCTTACATAATTGCAATGTTTATCGCAATTGAGTTGTTTAGAACAAGCGGACTAAGTGCGGTGCTGTGCAAAATACTGTCGCCATTATTTAATCTTTTAGGCATTCCTAGTGAGGTGACAGAACTGACTATTATTCGTCCATTTAGCAGTAATGCGGCATATGTACTACTTAAGGATATATTCAAACTTTATGGCCCTGATAGTTATATTGGCAAATGTGCAAGCGTGATAATGGGTAGTAGCGATACACTTTTTTATGTGTCAAGTATATATTTTGCTGCCACCAAGGTAAAAAAGACGATTTTTGCAATAC
>JAZSRW010000164.1:0-10367 GCA_045538675.1 Candidatus Onthoplasma sp.
TCTTCCTAAGACCGCTTGGGCCTCCGACTTGGTATGATATCAAACGGTAAATCAAGTTTAACATCAAGTTCAATCACACAATCACCAGTAGCGTGTTTAAATCCACAAATAAGTGAAGATTGTTGACCAAAATTACGGCTAAGTGTAATGACCTTTACTTTTTCGTCTTTACTTAATTCCTTTAAAATGATTGGTGTCGTATCCTTACTGCCATCATCAACAAATATCATTTCATATTCACAGTTTAGACCATTGACTACTGGAATAACTTTTTCATAAAATGGTTTTAATTCCTTTTCCTCATTATATACAGGAACCACAAAACTTATTTTCATAATATTTCCTTACTTTAATCTTTTTTTGTTATGTATTCCAACTTTTTACCATAAAAATCTTCATAAACACGAACCCACATATCATAATTTTGAGTTTTCATACATGCAATATTTTCTTTTAACGATAAACTATCATTAGGATAAATCGCCTCTAATATATGCACAGTATATAGTGGCATAGGTTTGTTTTTCTTTGATTTCTTATCATAAAATTCACCATCTTCCATAGTTATAAACATTGGTATTACTGGCACATTATTTTTAGCCGCAAATCTAAAACCGCCATCTTTTAAAGGCTTTGGTTTACGATAATCTGGCCACAAACTTTCCTCTGGATATATTAAAATATTATCGCCACGTTTTAATATCTTGTCTACAGCACGCATAAATTTACGCATTGTTTGAGTGTTTGAACTTAATGGCAATACATCACAATTACGCATAAAAAACTTTAGTACAGGTGGATTAGTATAGTTACCTTCACGAATTATACGATATAATTTTTTCTTACCACTAGCCTTTAATACTTTTTGTGTTACAAAACTATCGTTAGGACTAAAATGATTACAGGTAAGAATTGCACCACCACTAACTTTTTGCCAATTTTCAAGTCCTTTAATTTCCTTAATGGCAAACATACCTTTTTTTATAAATCCATTAATACCAATTTGAGATGCAACATTAGCAATTTTTGATTTAATACGTGTCCATAACTTTTTTTGTTCGTAATCTATTTGATTTGGCAATAATTCATAAGTTGGCGGATCGTCCCAAACATCTACATCAAACTTTCCAACACTTTCCAACAATTCAATTCGTTGTTCAGCACTTAAATTTTGCCAACCAACTTTTTGTTTCCACTCTGCATTTTCATCTGGTATTTGTACAATTTGTTTATTTTTCATAATTTCTCCTAAGTACATATTAATACTACTATAATATTTTTGTCAATTAAATTAAACAAATAATTGAATTGCCATAAGCAACTCAATTATCCATTTATATTAAGCCATTGCTTCTTCAACGTAGGCAAATTCAGCAAATCCTTCGCCCTCTTCTTCAGGTTTAACAAATGTATTATAGTAATTGTTAGGATTTTCGCCATCTTCAACAATTCTATCCATAAACCCATTAAAGTTGTCAACATCTTGCTTATACTTTTCAACAGAATAATTGTCTCTAATGCTATGAATTAAGTCTTTAAATTCTGTTTTATCTACATAGTACCAAAATTCATCGCCATAAGGAACTTCAGCATGCCAAGGCTTCCAAATTAAATTGTAATGGATTAAATGAATTTTAGATACATCAACATCTTCAATACAAGGCATTTTATCCCAAAGTCCTGTAATATAATGTACTTGGTTTTTGCAAATAACATTTAAATAATCTTGGTCTTGAACCACAAATTTGTATTTAGCAAGCAAATCTATAAATTGGTCTTCAAACTTTTGTGCACGCATTTCCTTTAAATTCATAACAAGCACACCAGCGTTAAAATAGTTATTCCACTTGTCTAATCCTAAACATTTTTCCATGTATGGTTGGATTTTAGGCAAACTTTTAACAAATTCATCTACTGTAGCACCTACTAGATTATTTCCAATATTGATATTAAACAACTTTGCAACGTCGCTACGAATTACAATATCTGGGTCAAGGTACAAAGCCTTATCATATTGTGGATAAAGTGTTGGAATGAATAATCTATAATAGGTAACTTGAGTGTAATAAATACAAGTGTGAAGTCTTAAACCTAATTCTTCCAAAGATTTACGAACATCTACAAACTCAACTTTAAAATTGTCACGTTCATACTTTTTGATTTTTGCGATATTTTCTTCACTTATTCCGCTATTTAAAACCTTGATTGTATATTTATAATCCTTTGACGAATTATCTAACATTGATTGCAATGTAACTGCCAAAAATGGAATATAATTATCATCAGTCGCCGTAAAAATTGGCACTTCTTTTCTTACTTTATTCATATTAGCCCCCTTTTTATTGTTTATAAAAACATAACCTCTTTTTATAACTTTTTTATTTTTCATCATTAGCCTCTTTTAGCACCAATTTTTGTGCTTTTTGTCTTTCATATAATTTTTTGTAATACACATATTCATACAACACGTCATCAAAATGATAACAACCAAACACTTTGTGAATATCACTAACTTTCCAAGGTTTGATATTAACAGTTCTTGGATAAGGTAACAACTTCAAAGTTTTACAAAAATGTCGTATAATAGTATCTTTCTTTAACCATTTTTGGTCATTAAAACGTTGTGATAACAACAATTTTTTAGTAGTACAATTATATATTGCACTTTGGTCTGAAAACACCATATGTTTTTCATTAATCATTTTACGTGCTTTTTCAAGTAGACCAGTTTCTTTAATCTTTTTCATATTAAATAGCAACACACCTGCATTGATATAATCGTGATGCAAGAATTTTTTGCCATAATGGTCTTTAGCAGCCGCATATTCATAATCGGTAATATCAATATCATAAAGTTTACGAATATCGTCATTAACCATTAAGTCAATATCAAGATACAACAACTTATCTTCAGGCATACCTTCCACCTTGTCAGCAAGTAGTCTAAGTAATGTATAAGGTGTACAATAACTGCCCTCGTTAGGTGAACCACCTAATTCCTTTTTATATAGGTCTGTAACATCAACCTTAATACACTTACTTTCAGGATTTGTATCCTTTAACATTTGGTCAATAAACTCAATCACATCATCTTCGATTGGTGTAAACTTTGGATTTAAATACGTTACGTCCATTGTAAACACATACGCAGTAATTGGGTCCTTGCAATGCTTTTCGATTGAAAGCAATGTTGTCATAACCCCGTCTAAAACATAAGAATTTCCACTAAATAAAACATTAATCATTTGTTTGTTCCCCTTCCTTTATATATTTTATCATTTCAAAATTACTATTTTTGCTTCGTGCTAGCATACAGTTATAAATTCTGTCACGCAAATCTTCTTGTTGAGCCTTTAAGTCAAGTTCCTTGTTTGGATAAAAAGGTCCGTCGACATAAATTACAATCTTTGGTTTTTTCTTTTTACCATTACGTTGATAAGTTGTGGTAAAACAAAAACTTGCATCTTGGAATTTAACTGGATATCTAAAAGATGTTGACTTAAATGGTCGAATACTTGTGTAATAAGGCCAAATGTGTGCTTCAGGATAAATTACCACTGGATGACCTTGAACCAAACGCTTTTCAATAGCATTAACAAAGTTTCGCATACCTTCAAGCGTACTAGGCAAAGGAATTGCACCTAGCATTTTGGTTGCATTTCCCAAAACTGGCACATTCATATTTTCGCTAGCCACCACCATATATGATTTAGTTGGAAAACTAATTAGATGTGGCGATAATACATCGCTACCCTTGTTAGTGTGGTTGGCATACACAAAATAACCCTTACCCTTAAACTTTTTTAATACTTGCTTATTTTCATACTTAATACCATTAATCCACTTATGCATAAATGCAATAGGTGTAGCAATAATTCGATAAGCAATAAAACTAAAAAACTTATAGATAGGATTTTTACTAATATATTTATATTTAGGACCTATGAATTTTGGTTTGATATTAGAACCCGAAAATTCATCATTTAATTCGTCCTTATAATATATTACCTTTTTTGCTTGTTCCACGATTTTCTCCCATTGTCTTCATTTTTCGACAAGGTCATTATACTACTAATTATTAAAAAAAACAAACATTTTTTACAAATTTTGCTCTAAACTTAAAGTATTTAAAGTAGAATTCTACGCCACCTTAAGTAGAATAAAAATTTCAACTCTACTAATGGTAGAATTTGTGCTAAAAACGCTTGATTTTAAGATATATATATGTTATAATGTTGAGTATGGAAAATTTAAAAAATATAATTGCAGATAATTTAATAAATTTAAGAAAATCAAACAAATTAACACAATTAGAACTTGCCGAGAAGTTAAATTACTCCGACAAAGCCATTTCAAAGTGGGAACGAGGCGAAAGCATGCCCGATATTTTGATACTAAAACAACTTGCTGATATGTATAATGTCAGTGTTGATTATATACTTAATCCTCACACCGAAGACGATAAGGCAAAGTATCGTAGACCACGACCAGAACTTAATAACAAATTAATAATAACTTTGCTTGCCTGCTTATCAGTATGGTTACTGGCAACAATATTGTATATTAATTTTAAAATTATGTTTGACAAATATTTTTGGATGATATGGATTTGGGCATTACCTACCACAAGCATAGTTTTAGTTGTGTTTAGTTCTATTTGGGGCAAAAAGTCGATGATTATTACATCGGTGTCTGTGCTAATTTGGACACTAATTTTAGGATTTTATTTAGAGTTTATCGAATACAATATTTGGACATTATTTTTATTAGGTATTCCTGCACAAATAGCAACCTCTCTTAGTGGAAAAATTAAACGTAACAAAAATTCGAATTAAAAATATATTCAACAGGTTAAAACCATTAATTATATAGGTTTTGACCTGTTTTTTAATAAATTTTTAAAAATTTATAATTATTTTGTTACTTAAGTTGACAAACTAACATAAAAAATATTAATATATTATTAATAAGGGGTAATTATGAAAAAAGAAAAATCAATGTTGTCACATGGATATTTGAAAAAGGTTCACGCTTACTGGCGTGCAGCCAATTATTTGTCTGTGGCTCAATTATATTTAATGGATAATCCATTACTGCGTGAACCGCTTAAAGCAAGTCACATCAAAAAGAAAATCGTGGGTCACTGGGGCACTATTCCTGGTCACAACTTTATATACGCACACTTAAATCGTGCCATATTAAAGTATGATCTTAATATGATGTTGATTGTTGGACCAGGACATGGTGGAAATGCATTTGTTAGCAATGCTTATTTGGAAGGCACTTATAGTGAAGTGTACCCTACTGTAAGCGAAGACCAAAAAGGTATGACCAAACTTTGCAAGCAATTTTCGTTCCCTGGTGGTGTATCTAGTCACGTAGCACCTGAAACACCTGGCTCTATCCACGAAGGTGGCGAACTAGGTTATTCGCTTGCTCACGCTTTTGGTGCTGTGTTTGATAATCCTGATTTGATTGCTACTTGTATCGTTGGTGACGGCGAAGCAGAAACTGGCACACTTGCAACAAGTTGGCATAGTAACAAATTTTTAAATCCTATTACTGATGGTGCAGTGTTACCAATTTTGCACTTAAATGGATACAAAATTAATAATCCAACAGTGCTTGCTCGTATCAGTCGTGAAGAACTTGAAAACCTATTTAAAGGTTATGGTTGGAAACCTTATTTTGTAGCAGGTAAAAATCCTGAACAAATGCATAGATTAATGGCTGTAACCATTGATAAGGCAATTGAAGAAATTAAATCTATTCAACAAAATGCTAGAAAAAATAATAATCCAGTACGCCCTATTTGGCCTATGATTGTATTAAGTACACCTAAAGGTTGGACTGGACCTAAAAAGGTTGATGGTCAAACTATTGAAGATTCACATCGTGCACATCAAATACCAATTTCAATGTCAAAGGCTGAAGATATTGTTGAATTAAGAGATTGGTTGTTAAGTTATAAACCTAACGAACTATTTACAAAAGATTACAAACTAAAACCAGAACTTAAAGAATTATGCCCTGTTGGCGATAAGCGTATGAGTGCTAACCCTAATACAAACGGCGGACTACTTCTTAACGAATTAAGAGTTCCTGACTTTACTCAATATGCTGTAGAGGTACGTAAACACGGTGAAGTAACTGCTCAAGATACTTTAGAACTTGGAAAATTTATACGTGATATAATTGCATTAAATCCTACAAATTACAGATTATTCTGTCCTGACGAAGTAAAATCTAACAGACTTTACCACGCTTTTGAGGTTAGTGGCAAAAACTTTAATGGAAGTATTTTAAAAACTGATGACAATATTGACGCTTATGGTAGAATTATGGATTGCTATTTAAGTGAAAATATGTGTGAAGGTTGGCTAGAAGGATATCTACTTACTGGTCGTCACGGAACATTTGCTAGTTACGAATCATTTATACGTGTTGTTGACTCAATGGTTAGCCAACACGCAAAATGGTTAAAAGTTTGTAATGAACTTCCTTGGCGTAAAGATATTGCATCACTTAATATACTTTTAACATCTAATGTATGGCAACAAGACCATAATGGATATACTCATCAAGACCCTGGATTCTTGGACCATATCGCTAATAAAAAGGCTGATGTGGTGCGTATGTACCTTCCACCTGATACCAACTGCTTGTTATCGTGTTATGACCACTGTATTCGCAGTAAAAACTATGTTAATGCAATAGTTGCTAGTAAACATCCTACTTATCAATGGTTAAGTATGGCTGAAGCAATCAAACACTGTACTGCAGGTGTTAGCATTTGGGACTGGGCATCAAACTGCGAAGACAAACCAGATATTGTTATGGCTTGTTGTGGTGATACTACCACCATTGAAACCCTTACTACTACAACAATTTTAAATAGTTGTTTGCCTAATTTAAAAGTACGTTTTATCAACGTGGTTGACCTTATGAAGTTAGGTACAGACAGTGCACACTCTCACGGATTAACTGATAGCGAATACAATAAATTGTTTACTACAAACAAACCTATATTCTTTGTATATCATGGTTATCCAACACTTATTCACGAACTTACATGGTCACGTAAAAATCGTGATATTAACGTGTTCGGTTATCGTGAGGAAGGAACTATTACAACAGCATTTGATGTACGTGTTCAAAACAAAATCGACCGATTTAATATAGTTAAATCTGTACTAAAACGTTTAGGACTTGACGACAAACTTTATAGCGACCTTGATAAGAAAATGGACGATTTATTGTCTAAACATAATCAATATGTTCGTAAATATGGTCAAGATATTCCTGAAGTTCGAAACTGGAAATGGACACCAGCCAAGAAAAAACATTAATACTAAAAAGCCACCAAATAATTGGTGGTTTTTATTTTTTATAATTAAAAAAGCAACTAATAATAGTTGCCTTAGTTATATTTATTTTTTCTTCGCTACAGATTTTGCACTTTTAGCAGTTGCTGATTTAGCCTTTGCTGTTGAAGGTTTTGATGTTTTAGTTGCAGGTTTAACTGCTTTTTTAACTTCAGGTTTAACTGCCTTCACTTCTGTTTTAACAGCCTTTTTAGTTGCTGGTTTTACAGTTTTTTCTACTGGTTTAGCAGCCTTTTTAGTTGTATTTGAAATAGTAGTTTTTGCTACAACCTTTTTGGCTGGCTTAATTTCTTTTTTAGCAACTGTTTTGGTAGCAACTTTAGTAGCAGGCTTTTCAACCTTTGGTTCAACTTGCTTAACCAATTTTTTAACAACTGGTTTAGTTACCTTTTCAGCGACTGGCTTTGATTTTGAAACAGCCTTTGCACCACCTTGTTCTTTAACTTTAGTAGTAGCCTTTTTAGATTCCTTCTTGCTAGTTTTTGCTTTAGAAACAGAGGTTTTAGTTGCTTTGGTAGGTTTTACAGACTTCTTTTCTTCAATATCTGCTTGTTCCTTAACCTTTTGCTTATTAATTTGCTCTTGTTTTTCAGCAATCAAGGCTTGCAAAATAGGTTCTAATTGTTTAGCACTATTTATAACTTCATATTTACAAGCGTCTTCAGTCATAAAGCCCGCTTTTATTTGATGTTTGTGAAATTTAAACAATTTATTATAGAATCCTTTTGAATTTACAATAACAACTTTTGCTTGATGTTCACCGCTTTTACAAGTTTCGTTATAATATGCAAGTTCAGCCAAAGTTCCAGAACCACCTGGCAAAACAACCATCATATCGCAAGTGCGAATAGTTATTTTCATTCGGTCACTTTCGCCATCAACGATATAATATTCGTTTATATTGATGCCCTCAAGGTCACTTTTGTACATTTCTGGCACAATCATAACAATTTGGTCGCTATACTTTTCAAAGCCATCAACCACAACGCCCATAAGTCCCATACGAGCACCGCCTTGCACCATAGTACAATTATATTTTGCCAGTAATCTAGCAACCTCTTGCGTATCTTCTACCATTGTTTTATCTTTAGGCATTTGCTTGCCTAATGCAACAAAAACTCTTAACATTAAAAACCCCTTTATTTAACAAAAATTTTTTACAAAAATATTTTAACATTTTTTTTATAAAAATCAAAGCAATTTTTACAAAATTTTAATATATTTATTAAATATTTTTTGATTATGACCTTTTATTACGACACATATATAAAATAACTGATGAAATTGGTAAATATATTGCAAATAATCCTACCATTATGCCATAAATTTTGTATGAAACATCAAAGTCCCAACCACACCAACCAAAACATAATGCCATCAATAACAACAATAAACACATAGTAAATGCTTCAGTAATATGGTGTAAATTTGCACGATTTTTACGTGTAATATTATATATCACCCCTAATACAAACGAGCCTATTGAAATTCCTAACAAAACATAACTAATCATTTTGGCATTTTTAGCTATATTTTTAAGCCAAAACTCTAATGCAGTTTCATTTTTAAATGCCAAAACATAAATTAAAGGTAAAATAAGTGCAGATATTATTGATACCTTAAATAATAATTTAGGTAAATTGATATGAGATAATATTGATATCAAGTTTAATGCAATAAACCACACAATCAAAAATACACCAAAATAAACTAATACGTCAAAATAACTATCCTTTAGTAACTTTGGTACAAATTTAAACCAATCAAATCCTGGCATATTAAACGCATCTAGCGTATATGGCAAGTATAAACACACCGCCACCAATCCTAATAACATATTAACAGTTGCTAGTTTAGTATAACCTTTTTTCATAACCCTTTCCTCCTATATTGATAATAACATACAAAATATTTTTTAGCAAATGATTTTAAAACCAATTTAAAAATTCGTTTATATTTTGTCGATTTAAAATTAAATTATATTTTAAATGTTTATCGCTTGCTTAAAATAAAATTATGTGATAAATTTATAAATATGAAAATATCATCAAAAATTATTGAATTTTATATAGATAGTAAACAATCAATTAATGTTGAAATAACTAAAAAACGTATGAAAAATATACGATTAAGTATATCAAAACTAGGGCAAGTTAAAGTAAGTATACCTTACTCTACAACTTATAGTTACGCATATCAATTTTTAACCCGCAAGCGTGAATGGATTGCTACTCAATTAAACAAAATTAATACAAACAAAATACAAGATGCTTGTAGTTTTGTAGATGGCGGAAACATATTTTTACTAGGACAATCATACCCTTTAAAAGTTGAATTAGATACTAAAAATAAAGTAATATTTAACCCTAATCAAAACAACTATCAAGATTTTGGATTTACTATATTTATAAGACCTAATACTGATGTAAAAAAAGTATTTATTGCTTGGTGCAAAAAGTATTTTTTGGATTTTTTTACAAACCGCTTAAATTATATTTACAACCAAATGTTTAAAAATACCACCCCACCAACTATAAAAATAAAAACTATGAAATCTATGTGGGGAAATTGCAATTATGTTAAAAAAATTATAACATTAAATTTATTTTTAGCAAAAACACCTATTACTTGCATAGATTATGTAATAGTACACGAACTGGCACATCTTGTACATCATAACCACAGTAAAGAATTTCATGCACTAATGTCTACCCTTCTACCAGACTGGAAAATACGTAAAAAGATGCTAAATAACTATTCATTAAATTTTTAGTATATTTATAAATTATTTATTTTATTGCTTGATTTTAAAATTGTCATTTATTATAATAATTATATGAGTAAATTATTTGAGAAAAATGACAATTCTTTTATTTGTGCGGTTTGCGGGGCTGAAGTCCCACCTTTAAAGTATACTTCCCGTGACCATTGCAACAAATGCTTATGTTCGATACATATCGATATAAATCCTGGTGATAGAGC
>JAZSRW010000152.1:0-4416 GCA_045538675.1 Candidatus Onthoplasma sp.
TCATAGAAGTTTTTATTATTTATTAATCTTTATTGATTCTAATAGAAGTTCTTTTAGTTTTGTTTTTCTTTCCAGCCAAAGCGAAGAATAGAATAACACCACCAAGTAATACTACTGATACAACAATCAATACGATACCAACCACGTCGTCTTTAATGCTCTTAGGTTGAGTTTTGTTAACAACCTTAAAGCTGATTGTTTCAGTTGTTGAATTTCCATTATCATCTTTAATTGTTAATTTTAATTCGTAATCACCAACGCCTTTAATAGTCCATTTATTTGTACTATCCTTAGATACATCGTCACCAGTCAAACTGAATGACCAACTCTTTGGATTGAAGTAATCAACAGTTTCTTCAGCGTCAATATCTTTTAAATCAACATCAATATCGTAATTAGCAATTTCCTTACCATTTGCATCTTTTGCTACAAATGTTAAAGTATATTTACCTGTAATCTTTTCATCTTGGTCATCTTCTTTTTGAACAAATGAAACGTTAACAGTTATATCTTGACCATTATAAGTCATCTTTGAACCATCTAACTTATTGTTAGCGATATTAATTGTTGGTTCATAGTAGTCACCACAAGTAACTGTAAATGACTTGCTTTCAGAATTATAATCTGTAGTTGCAGTATAAGTTACGGTGTAAACGCCATCCTTATCAGCAATAAAGTAATAGTTATTGAAAGTTGTTTGGTCAAATATTACATCAACCTCTACTTCCTTATCGTCATCACCAACGAAAGTAACTTTTGGTATTTCAGTATTAACTTCAACACCATTTTCGATCGCTGAAATCATTGGTAATTCAATTTTTTCATTAATATTCGCTGTACGATTAACTAGAATTTCATTTACTTGACTTTCCCATTCCATAGTAGGTTCAGTAACTGTAATAGTAACTGTAACGCTTGGAGTTTCGTCAAAGTTATATACCTTACCATTCATAGTATATTTAGCACTGATAGTAGCAACATAAGTTCCAGCCTTATCAAAAGTATAACTATAAGCACCATTACCAGCCAAACCGCTTTGTTTATTATCGCCCCAAGTAACTTTAATTTCTTCATTTTCGTAATTTCCGTTACCTGCAAGACTAATATTTAATTTAACTTTGTCGCCAACCTTAGCAGAAATATTTGAGCCATTTTCAACATCAATATATGCCTTTTCAGTTTTAGCAACATCAAATGTTGAGATGTAACTAGCTTGGTTACCAGCATCATCAGTAGCAGTATATACTACATAATATGTTCCTGCGTAAGTTGTAGTAAGTTCAGCAAGACTGATACCACATTCGCCAGCCATATTTTGAACAAATTCACCTATTGTAACACCAACAGTTTGGTCTGGAGTGTCAACATAACATCTAACGTTTACTTGTAAACTCTTATCATTTGTATCACTAAATGTAACACTTGGTAAAGTTACTGTTACGTTTTGGTTAAATGCTGTAGCACCGCCAACTAATTGACTATCATAAGTTTCAACTGGAGTTCCAACAATAACTGGAGCAACTCTTTCGTTGGTATTATTAACATTAATTTCTTGAGCCTTAATTACAAATTGACCTTGGTCGTTAATTGCTACTGCAAAAACTGTAACCTTTGGTTGATTTGTATAGTCAGAACCTAATTTAATGCTTGTTTTACCATCAACTGTCTTTAATTCTTGAATATTATAAGTTGTTTTAACTGATGTTAAGAAAGCATCAAAATCATAACCATATTTTTCAATATATTTATCATCATCCGCAGCCAAATCAGCGATATAGTCATTTAATTCAGTTTGAATAGTTGCTTTATTTCCATAATAATAAAATGTTCTAACTTGAACACGAGCATCAGCTGTTAGACTGCTATCTGTAGGGTCTTCTTTAGCTGTCGCTGCAGTAAAGCTTAATTCTGCATTAGGGTCAATTTCATCATTGATTGTTTCAAATTTAATTTGAAGATTTTTATCAACGTTATTAGTTAAAGCATCTACGTTTGCAATCTTGATAGTATATTCAGTTGCAGTAGCTGCCATATTATGAGTATTTTTATCACTAGCAGTATAAACCAACTTAAATGTTTTACCTGCATAATTATTTTTAATATACTCTAATTTTTGAGTGTCATTTTCGCCTTGTGCTGGGAACTTGAATAAAATTCTTTCATTATATCTATTACCTTCAGCAGGAGCAACATACGCTGCATTACCTTCAGTGCTATCAATATCAAATTCAACACCAGAACCGTCAGTAGCAACTAACTTACGGCTGAATTTAAGGTCAGCATAACTATCTACATAATCCTTAGCATAAATAGCAGGAACATAGAAACCACCAAAACCAACTTCACTAGGAATCATATAAGCGATATCTGTATTAACAGCATCTTCCCAATTATCACCAGTTGTAGCATAAGTATCAGCATAAGATACTTGATATGGCTTTTTGTCTTGAGGTGAAATTTGAACAATTTTACTTAAAGCCTTGTTACCATAAGCGTCAGTCGCTTCGTATTGAATTGTATAAGTTCCAGATTCTGCAAATGTATAGGTATATTGGTTTGCATTTAATCTTGTTTCAGTTGCACCCTTTTTAATAATAATTACATTATTAACTTCAATATTTGATTTATTGTGAGTTTTGTCTGTAACGTTAGCTGTAGGGAATGTTACAACTGCACCAACTTGATAGTTAGTAATTGCATTGTGAGTAACTTCTAGTTCAGCTTTAGTGTTATAATCTTTTTCAACTTTTACACTAAATGTCTTGTCAGGGAAAGCTGTAACTTTTGACACATATTTAATAATATAAGTATCTGTGTCTTCGCCTTCAGCAAGTGTTGGAGTAAAGTAGATATTGTCATCACCTTCAGCACCTGCAGTTAAAACATCAGCAGTTACATCTCTACCACTATTAGTAACGATAATTTTCTTATCATTACCAGTAATATCAGCCTTAGTATAAGCAATTGGATTAGATTCATCTAAACTATTCAAAATTTTAGGTAAAGGTAAAGTGTACTTAGTACCAGCATTAGTTACACTAGGGATAATATTTTTAGCTGTATTTTCAGCATTAAATTCCCAACTGTAAGCAACACTCTTAACTTGAACCTTTTTAACTTCAGAATAGAAGGTCTTATTGCCGTCTACAACCTTATATTGTACAGCATAAGTACCCTTGCCAGGCTTAGCCACCTTAATATAAGCTACATCAGCAGCCACATCAGTTTCAACATCAGCTGAAGTAAACTTTGTGAAATACTTAACAGGAACGTCTTGTTCACCTTCCTTAATTGTAACTTCTTCCCCCTTCTTGTTTAGAGTTTTACCAGTAGCACAATCATAAGTATATTGCACGCCACTACGATCAGTTACAACAATGTATTTAGCAAGTGATGCATTAGAAACTGTAGGAACAGGTATGATCAAATCCTCTCCAGCTTCAACAGTGTTTGCAATTTTCGAATTAGAAATTGTAATTGATTTAGACTCTGGGTCTGTGTTTTCCGCACTAACAAAATCAATTGCAGGATTAAAGATTGACATACAAGCAATCAATGCAAATGCGAAGATAAAGTAAATAAATTTAGATAATTTTTTCATTGATAGTCTCCCATATTTTATTTAACAATGCTATTGTACTTAATATTTGAATTTTTGTCAACGATTTTTCGACAAATTCATCAAATTAAATTAATCTTTTTTAGCATTGAGGTTATTTCTAGTTTATTTCAGGTCGAAATTTTTATTATAAGAATAAGCACTAGTTTTGTCGAAAGCAAAATTTTACTTAAGTTTGTTTAAAATATCGCTTAAGTTTGTAGGCAAATCTACTTCAAATGTCATTATTTTCTTGGTTGTTGGGTGTACAAAACTGATTTTGTAAGCAAAAAGGAATTGACCTTTAAGTTTAATTCCCTTATCCACCCCGCCATACAATTCATCACCAACTATTGCGTGATTTAAACTTTTTAGATGAGCCCTAATTTGATGAGTTCGCCCAGTTTTTAGTACACATCTTAATAATGTATAATGCTCATACGACTTATGTATATAAAAATCTGTATAACTATATTTGCCTTTAGTTTCATCTACCAAAGCCATTTGCTTACGGTTTTTAGGATTACGCCCAATATAGCCCTCTACATTAAAATCTTCTTTTATCCGTCCTTTCACAAGAGCAAGATATTGCCTATTAAGAGTTTTGTCCTTAAGTTGCGACTGCAAAAACTTATGAGCATTATCATTTTTTGCCACAAGCATAAGCCCCGCAGTATCTTTATCTAATCTATGAACAATCCCAGGACGCAAAACCCCATTGATTGTACTTAGGTCTTTAACGTGATACATCAACGCATTTACAAGTGTTCCGCTTTTGGTTGTAGAGCAAGGGTGAACCACAAGCCCTGACTGCTTAT
>JAZSRW010000022.1:0-2891 GCA_045538675.1 Candidatus Onthoplasma sp.
ACCTAAACGTAGAGTAGGTAGACCTCGTAAGGAAAAACCAGAAATAGACAAAGAACAACCAAAACGTAAAGTGGGTCGTCCAAGAAAGCAAGAAGCAAATCAAGAAGTTAAAACCAACTCTGTTGCTAAACGTGGTAGACCAAGAAAGAAAACAACAGTTGAGCAACCTAAAAAGACTAATGGACGTGGTAGGCCTAAAAAATCAACTACTGCATCAAATGTAATAGTTGATGAAAAAGGTGTTTTAGTTAAGCCAAAACGTAAAGCAGGTCGTCCAAGAAAAGGGGATAAATAGTCTAAAAAATAGACAATTGTTAAATTGGAAGTCATAAAGGAGAACTTTGTATGGATACTATAAATGTAATTGATGCAAAGCTTAACGAAATAGCTAACAAAATCAAGCGTGAAAACAAAAGTATTTGTTTGACACGTAAACAATGTGAGCAGATGTCTAAAAATTTGGCAAAAGGTCGAAAATGAAAAAAGTAAATAAAAAATTGCAAGTTTATCTTGCAATTTTTTTATTAAATTATTTTTTGTTTAATGCCTTTAAAACCATATTTACATCTAGTTCGTGCACTTGACAAGCTTCTTCAAGTGTTTCGGCTTGAGCACAAGGGCAATACAAACAATGCATTCCAAAACTAAGTAATATTTCCTCAGCATTACTGTTTTTTTCCAAAATATCCTTTAGTATGTCAGTTTTTTTAATCATAAATTCTCCTTTTATGTTAATATTATACATTTTAATACAAAGATTGTCAAGTTTTAATCAAATTATATTATTTGAGTTTGTTTCCACATCTTAAGCAATAGGTTGTGCTAAATTTTGAAATATATTTACAATTAGGGCAAGTTTTATCTTCATCTGTATTAACATTTTCTACTGTTTCTTGAGTATTTGTATTTTCATTAGTTGTATTATTAATTGACGTATCGTTGATAATTTCATTATCGCTATTTTCAACATCTTCAAGATTTTGATTGGTGTTTTCAAGTTCTTTTATATTGTCAGTATTGTTATTTTTACTGATAGGCATTGTAAATATCGATGATTTTTTGTTTTCAGGTAAAAAACTAATTATGTTAATACCATATTCATTTAAAGGTCTGCTTGAAATGTTTGTATAAACACCTTTATTATAGGTCAAAAGTTCGTGAAAAATCTCACTTAATAAATTTATAGTATAATCATTATCTACTTTATAGGTGTGCAATAGCATTAGTGATACAAAATTATTGATATTAGAAATGTTAAAGGTTACTATATAATATTGTTTTTTAAATTTAATTTTTAAGGTTTGGTCCGTGGTGTTTATATAATGAAAAACGCATTTAATATGTTTTAATTTAGGCTTTTTTCGTTGTTGATATTCTATAAGTTTGTTAAAATCTTTTTTTTCAAACTTATATTTTCCACTAGATAAGGTGTGAAATAATTTATCTTTATGAAAAACAAGGACTTCAAAATTTTTAGGAACGACAATTTCACTGCCTAGTTTTGTTCCGCTTTTTAAGTAAATACTAGACATAATAACATTATCTTTTTTTAATTCTATCTTACTTTTAAATAAATTAAACATAGTAATATTGTAACAAATTATTAATAAATATTCAATTATTATTGCCACAAATATTGACAAATATTAAAATTAGGGTATAATATATGCAGAATTATGTCAAGGAATGGTGTATGTTAAGGTCGGTTTATAATAAAATAGGATTTTTAACCTACTATATAATTGTAGCTATTTTGTTAGAAGTAGCTATGTTTTTACGCCTTGATTTAGGATTTTTTGCGGATTATTGGCTGTATGATTTGTCAATTATCTTGATGATAGCGGGTGTTATATTTATAATTCCTAATCACATTATTCAAGCGGTTATAACTGCAATTATGCTAGGTGCTCAAACGGTTATATTTTATGTTAACGTTAGTTTATATTCATTATATGGCGATATGTTTTCATTTGATATGATCAACCTTTTTAAAGAAACTGTTAAAGCAATGACCAAAGACTTTAGTTTTATATGGTTTATGATTGCTTTGATTATTGCTTATATTATTATTGTTATTGGAATAGTTATGATTGCTATCAAAAGGCATAGATATCCTATTTCATTTAGAAAGAATTTTTCATTGGTTGTCGTTATGATGTTGTTGATTATTCAAGGATTGAGTGTTAGTACAATCGTTGCCGAGCGTAATTTAGTGCATTCAACTAGTGATATTGTTCAGGTAGATAGCGTTAGTGACAGTTTTTTAATGGATACTTCAATGTTGAAATTGGCTAGTATGAAAAAGTTTGGATTTTTTGGTTACTATGCTAATAACTTATTAAATACTCTTACAAACAATACTACAACATCTTTGTTAGATGCCGCAATTGTGTATTTTAACAATGGTGAAGTATATGACGAAACTAGTAGTTCAGTTTTTGGTGTTGATAAAGGCAATAATGTTATAATGGTTATGATGGAATCGCTAGAGTGGTTTGCTTTTAGTGATGGAACATATAATTCAAAAACATTGAGTCCAGAACTTACACCTAATGTGTATGCACTTGCCTCTGAAGGTGCAATAGCAACTGAATTTTTTGCAAAAAGCAAAACAAATATCTCAGAGGGTATAGGTTTTATTGGAAGTTATCCAGTTGGTAAATATATGGAACAAGTTACCAAAAATAGTGATGCTAGTCAATATGGATTTACATTACCAAATATACTAAAGGATAATGGATATCGAACAGGATATTTCCATACTAACGAAAGTTCATATTATTCGCGAGGCAAAACTCATACTAAACTTGGCTTTGATGGTATTTATTGTTGGGATTATGATGAGTTTGGATACGATGGTGGATTTGATTGGGGCGAGTGGATTAAGGAGG
>JAZSRW010000007.1:0-3289 GCA_045538675.1 Candidatus Onthoplasma sp.
CATTCAATATCCATTAACATAACTTTCTCCTTAAAATTTTTCATATAATATCACGAAAAATAAAACTTGTCAAGGGTACAAGGTTGATTTATATTATTAAAAATACTAAGGAATAGTTAATATTTTAACAAAGTTATGGAAAATTTAAGTCAAGTGGTTAAAATCGTGTGCCTTTTTTTGTAGGATAGTGTATTATAGAAAGGTCTAAAAGGAGAATTTATGAAGAAATTTGTTTACTTATTTAGTGAAGGTAATGCAAGTATGAGAGAACTTCTTGGCGGTAAAGGTGCTAACCTTGCTGAAATGACTAAGATTGGTCTACCAGTTCCTCAAGGCTTTACCATCAGCACTGAAGCTTGTACACAATACTACGAAGATGGACGTCAAATTAACGCTGACATTCAAGCCGAAATCCTTGAAAACATCGAAAAGATGGAAAAGATTACAGGCAAAAAGTTTGGCGATAAGGAAAATCCACTACTAGTATCTGTTCGTTCAGGTGCACGTGCATCAATGCCTGGTATGATGGACACAATTTTGAACCTTGGTTTAAATGACGAAGTTGTTGAAGTTATATCTAAAAAGTCTGGCAACCCACGTTGGGCATGGGACTGTTACAGAAGATTTATTCAAATGTTCAGTGACGTAGTTATGGAAGTTGGTAAGAAATACTTTGAAAAGCTTATCGACCAAATGAAAGAACGCAAAGGCGTATCTTTGGATATTGACCTAACTGCTGAAGACCTTAAGGAACTTGCTTTCCAATTTAAGGCTGAATACAAGAATCAACTTGGTAAGGACTTCCCATCTGATCCTAAGGAACAATTATTTGAAGCTGTTAAGGCTGTATTCCGTTCTTGGGATAACCCACGTGCTAACATCTATCGTATGGACCACGATATTCCATATAGTTGGGGTACTGCGGTTAACGTACAAATGATGGCATTTGGTAATATGGGCGAAACTAGTGGTACTGGTGTTGCATTTACTCGTAACCCTGCTACTGGTGAAAAAGGTTTGATGGGCGAATTCCTAATGAATGCACAAGGTGAAGACGTTGTTGCAGGTGTTCGTACTCCAATGCCTATTGCTAAGATGGCTGAAATTATGCCAGAGTGTTATACTCAATTCCTAGATATTTGTAAAACTCTTGAAAATCACTATCGTGATATGCAAGATATGAAATTTACAATCGAGGATAAGAAGTTGTATATGCTTCAAACTCGTAATGGTAAGCGTACTGCTGCCGCTGCTATCCGTATCGCATGCGATTTGATTGATGAGGGTATGATTAGCGAAGAAGAAGCATTAATGCAAATTGACGCTAAAACTCTTGATATGTTGTTGCACCCACAATTTGATGCTGAGGCATTAAAGGTTGCTAATAAGAACAACGTTATCGGTAAAGGTATCGCTGCTTCTCCAGGTGCTGCTGCAGGTACAATCGTGTTTACTGCTGAAGATGCAGTTATTCATGGTAAGAAAGGTGAAAAGGTAGTTCTAGTTCGTCTTGAAACTAGCCCAGAAGATATTGAAGGTATGAAATACTCACAAGGTATCTTGACAGTTCGTGGTGGTCAAACATCTCACGCTGCCGTAGTTGCTCGTGGTATGGGTACTTGCTGTGTATCTGGTTGTGGCGACATTAAGATGGATGAGGAAAACAAGTGCTTTACTCTTGCTGGTAAAACATACCGTGAGGGAGACGCTATTTCTCTTGATGGTTCTACTGGTAACATTTATGATGGTATCATTAAAACTGTTCCAGCTGACCCTAACAGTGGTTACTTTGGCCGTATTATGAAATTGGCTGATAAGTATCGTACACTTGGTGTTAGAACTAACGCTGATAGCCCAGCAGACGCTCGTCGTGCTGTTGAACTAGGTGCTGAAGGTATTGGCTTGTGCCGTACTGAACATATGTTCTTTGAACCAGACAGAATCGGTGCATTCCGTGAAATGATTTGTTCTGATTCAGTTGAAGAACGTGAAGTGGCTTTGGCTAAAATCGAACCTATGCAACAAGCAGACTTTGAAGGCTTGATGGAAGCATTACAAGGTCAACCTGTTACAATTCGTTTCCTAGACCCACCTCTACACGAATTCGTGCCTACTGAAGAGGCTGATATCGCTGCTCTAGCACGTGCTAAGGGTAAAACTGTTGCTCAAATTAAGCAATATATCCAAGACTTGCATGAAGCTAACCCAATGATGGGTCACCGTGGTTGCCGTCTTGCTGTTACTTATCCTGAAATTGCAGTAATGCAAACTAAGGCTGTAATCAAGGCTGCTATCAACGTTCAAAAGCGTCATGCTGATTGGAAAGTAGTTCCTGAAATTATGATTCCGCTTGTTGGCGAAATTAAGGAATATAACTTTGTTAAGAAATTAGTAGTTGCTACTGCTGATGAACTAGTTAAGGCTAGTGGTGTAGAATTGAAGTACGAAGTTGGTACAATGATGGAAATTCCTCGTGCGTGCTTAACTGCTGATGAAATCGCAAAAGACGCTGAGTTCTTCTGTTTTGGTACTAACGACTTAACTCAAATGACATTTGGCTTCAGCCGTGATGACGCTGGTAAGTTCTTGCCTTCATACTATGCAAGCAAGATTTACGAAAGCGATCCATTTGCTCGTCTTGACACTAACGGTGTTGGTAAACTTATGGATATGGCTGTACGTCTTGGTAAAGCAAACAATGGCAAGTTGCATTGTGGTATTTGTGGTGAACACGGTGGTGATCCATCATCTATCGAATTCTGCCACAAGATTGGTTTAGACTATGTATCTTGTAGTCCATTCCGTGTGCCAATTGCACGTCTTGCTGCTGCACAAGCTGCTATTAAAAGCAAAAAGTAATTTGTGTTTTTAACACAAACCCTTGTCCTATGCGGACAGCAGGTGGTGTGACCACCAGCAAATAAGTAAATTTACCGATTTGAATTACAAAAAATATCTATTTATTAGTTGTATTTAAAAAGGTAAATTTACAAATTTAAATATGTATTTAGCATATTTACAAAAATTAATTCAAATAATAATATAGGCTTGTAGTATAACTGAAGTTCGCTTAAGTTATGCGGGCAAGTAACATCAAACTGCACAACAGATTTGATTATAGATAGCAATATCTAACTTTAATACAGGTCAAAATCGTAGTTCGCTTAAATTTTGACAAAACAAAAAACTCTATGGAATGTACAACCATAGAGTTTTTTCAATATCAAAAAACACCCTTGAAATAAGAGTGTTGTTAATCTTCTAATCCTAATAGATAATCAGTTGACAC
>JAZSRW010000016.1:0-8442 GCA_045538675.1 Candidatus Onthoplasma sp.
ACCTAAAAAATTTAAAGACCAAAATAAAACAGATAGATTGATTGCACGTATGATACTTGGAGTTGGATTATCACTTACTATTGCTAGTTGTGTGGCGTGCGGAATTACCCACCCTAAATTTAGTGATGTAAAGGACGAACACTGGAAGGCTGTAGATAATAAAAATGCTTATCTTGACGCTTACGAACAAACTGATGAGTTTAAAACTACATATAATGCCGATGTTAAAACACTTAATGACCGATTGATTGCTCGTGAAATTGATGGTATGATCTATAATGAAGAACTTGAAAAGTTAAGTGATAATGAATATACTGAAAAAGTGCTTGTTGAAAATGCAGATGAAAAAACTAAAGCAGAATTTAATGATATTAACAAAAAATATTTAGATACTTGCACTGAATGGGATAAGCAAGCAATGCCAACTGCAATGACTGCTTGTGGTGCATTTACAATGCCTATGGTAACCTCAGGTTTGTATTATATATGGAAACCAAAAAAAAAGAAAGATGAAACCTTTGAAGTTGATTTTGAACATCATATTTCAGAAGAATCATTTAAAAGAGTGATGAAACTCAAAGACCTACCACCTTACCACCCTATTAATGCAGAAAAAACTCACACTACAATACCTAATATACCTCGTAGCGTTGATGCTTGCATTATTAAAACAGAAGAACAAAATAACCAAGAAGAAAATCAAAATATATTATAAAGGAGAAACTTTATGTTAATGGATATTGAATGTGGTCGTGGACCTGAAGAAACCAAAAAAGAAAAACAACCTAAACAAAAAAAGACAAATGAACAAAAACGCATAATCGCTGCTCATATTGCCATGTATTGTATGTGTGCATCACTTATGTCTACCTTGCCTGGTTTTATTGTTAGAAATAATTACGATAAGGATATTAGAGAATTAGATAATAAACAAAATGCAATTTATGAAGAATTTATGGCATGTGAAGAGTTTAGTGATATTTATAAATCCGAGTTTACAAAAGCGTCAAATGATTATACTAACGGACTAATTACTTATGAAGAGTTTGACGAAAAAGTTAAACACCTAAATTCTGTTAAATATGCTCAAGAAGTACTTGCAAGTTCAAATAATGAAGAATTAAAGATACAGGCTGAAGATATAAACACGCAAAAACAAGAACGCCTTGAAAAATATCAAGCAAATCCTATCGTTAATGCTGGACTTGTAGGTTTGGCTGGATTTGGTACTGCAACAATGGGTTCTATTATCGCCTCTACTATTTATGGTATAAAAGACATCAATGAAAAAAAACGTAAAAGAACATCAAATAAAATAAAACATGTGTTAATTGATGAAAAAACTACATATTATGCATACGACCATAAAGAAACAAAAACATCAAACACTATTGAAGAAGAAAGTAATGAAGAAAAGGAAGAAACTTTAAGTAAATAAGAGGAGAAATTATGTTAAGTTTAATGGAATTAATGGATTATGATCCAAATGAATTTGAAGAAATAAAAGAGAAAAAACGTAAAAATAAATTATGTAAAAAACGTTTGATTGCTAAACGTATATTGATTGGCAGTGGTTTAGCACTCGCTATTGGCGTCACCAGTGGAATGATATCATCTGCTATCAATCAAAATAAAATTGCTAATTTAAGACAAGAACAAGACAAAATGTATGAACAATATATGAAGACTTATGAATTTAAAAAATATGCTGATAGTCAACTTGTCAAATTAACTAACTATTACGCTAATGGTGAAATTAGTTATGATACTTTTAGGCAAAAACTAGATGAAATATATTCGACTGAAACTGCTGATAGATTGCTTGAAAGCACAAATAACGAATTAAAGGACGATATTGAACAAATAGAACAACAAATAAGCGACACTAAACACGAATATAATACTAGTGCTGTTAATATTGTTAGTAACGCTCTTGTTGGTGCTAGTCTAATAGCGGGAACTCCTAGTGGAATAGCATTTACCCTTTATGATATTAAAACAGTTGCTAAAGACAAAATTGCACATCAAGAATATGAAACAGGCCCCGTATTAATAGACAAAAAATCTAACAAAAAAGAAGATGAGGAAACTTTAACAAAATAAAAAAGAGCATTGATTAATTTCAATGTTCTTTTTTCATCAATTATTCATTTTTCATTATTCATTAATAATTATAATGAATACCCTTTGTCTACAATCAATTCTTGACCGGTGATTGCACTTGATTCATCACTTGCTAGGAATAATGCCACATTTGCAATATCTTCTGGTTTACAAATACCTACTTCAAGGTTACCGTAGTTATCCATAGCGGTATACATATCCTTGTCAAGATTTCCCGAAGTATTGGTAGTCATAGGTGTAAGCACGCTGCCTGGGCAAATTGCGTTACATCTAATGCCAGTACCAGCAAAACGCATTGCACTATTGCGTGTAATACCTAGCATTGCTGCCTTGGTTGAACAATATACTGAACCACCAAAGCCTTTTGCACCAGCAATTGATGACACGTTAACTATTGAGCCACCACCCTGCTTTAGCATAACATTACTCGCATATTTCATACAAAGCATTGTACCAAAAGTATTGATACGTGTTACCCATTCCCAATCGCTTACTTCAAACTTATCGATTGGTAAAAGACCTTTTTCAAGCACGCCTGCATTATTAATCATAATATCAACACGCTTGAACTTTTTGACTACCTTATCAAAACACTTTTTAACATCTTCTTCTTTTGAAATGTCGCAAGGAATCATTAGGTATTCTGCACCCATTGACTTTAGTTTTTTAGCAATAGCGTCCTTTTGGTTAGCACCTAATGATGCAACTACTACTTTAGCACCCTCACGTGCAAACAATTCAGCAATAGCCTCACCAATACCTGAATTGCCACCTGTTACAATGGCTACTTTGTTTTTTAATCTATCCATAATTTCCCCTTATTTTAATTTTTATTAAATTGTGCTATCGCACATATTTGAAAACATCAACTATCGTGACAATGTCACAATTTTTTTATGCTATGAGCACCGACAAATAAGTAAATCAACCAATTTAGATTGAACAATTTAATTATTAATTAGTTGTATTTTTTGCACAAAACAATAATATTATCCCCCAATATAATTCCTACCTATTACAAAGGGGTTACACAAAGGGGAAAGCAGTTGCCCCTTTGTAGGTTGCGAAGAAATCTCCCATAAATGAAGATTAAACAAACTTGATTTGATTAATCAATTTAAAAGGGAGTATTTCGAGCATTATGCTATGTAAATGCTTACATTTTTAACCTTTTGTAATGCTTTTTGTTTAATGATAGGTTTACCAGTTCCAGTACGAGCAGTAACTGGTACATCATTTACATCTGTTACATTTAGGTTGCCCTTACTATCAGTTACCACGACTTCGCCAGTAACTACTGGTGATACAGCGTAGGCCACTTGTTCGCTACCATTAGTTAGTTTTAAGCCCTTACGATTACGTGCACTGATACTAAATTCAGTCAAACTTACACGTTTAGCGCAAGACGAGTCGCTGACTACCAACACCTTATCGCCAAGATTAACTTGTGACGCAAAACATACTTTGTCGCCTTCATTTAGGCTCATACCAATTACACCACTGCCTTGACGTTTTTGCTTAGGCACACTGCTATATTCAAAATTAAGTGCCATACCAAGTTTAGTTACCATTAATACGCCCGCCATATTGTAGTTTGGTTGAACTGATACAAGGCGGTCAAAGTCGTGTAGACCTAAAGCGTCTACAACTGGTTTATTAACCACAAATTCACTCATATCGCTACGCTTGATATAACCATCTTGAGTAAACATAAGTAGTTCGCCACTTTCCTTAAATTCGTCCATTTCAAAGATGTTAACCACTTTTTCATTAACTTCAGCTTTAGCAATTTGTGAAAGGTTTGTACCCTTGCCATTAAACTTGGTTACAGGAATATCGCCTACAGCAATCTTGTACATATTGCCAAGATTTGTAAATGCATAAATATATGCGTTTGTAGTAGTTTTTAATATGTCCCTATGCAATACATTGACGCTTTGATATTTATCAAATTTATTACTGCCTAGTTGAGCATTAATAACGATATTTTTAAGTCTAAGTCCATCATCGCTAACCGCCACCAAACATTCAGTATTAACCAACTTTTCGATAGGTGTAAGCACAAAAGTTTCGTGCTCTTCCACCACTTCGGTTTTACGTGGAGTTGGATAACGCTTTTTGATATCCAAAATTTCCTTTTTAACAACAGTTAATTGTCTTGCACGGCTTGATAAAATCTTTAAATATTCTTCAATTTTTGCTTTTAAGTCTGCCATTTCTTGTTCAATCTTGGTTGTTTCAAGATTAGTTAAACGTGCTAGTTTCATATCAAGTATTGCTACCGCTTGCACTTCGGTCAAACTAAAGCGTTCCATCAATTTAATTTTGGCTTGAGAAGTTGACTCGCTAGATTTGATTATAGCAATAACTTCATCAATATTTTTAATAGCAACTAATAATCCTTCCAAAATATGCACACGTGCAACTGCCCTATCGTAGTCGTATTGAGTACGACGTTTGATGATATCTACTTGGAAGTTTACATAACAATCTAAGTATTCAAGTAATCCTAATTGTTTAGGTGCACCGTTTACAATTGCAACAACGTTTAAGTTAAAGTTTTGTTGCATTTCGGTATGCTTTAAAAGTAACGCAATTATACTATCTGGGTCTCCGTCTTTTTTAACGGTAATTACTGCACGCATTCCAGTTTTGTCACTTTCATCAGTGATTTCAACTATATTATTTAATGCACCTTTAACTTTATCCTTAACTTCCATAATATGTTGCAAGAATAAAGATTTGTTTACTTGATAAGGAAGTTCGGTAATAACAATGTTAGTTTTACCATTACTTAATTCTTCCTTATGGAATTTTGCACGTAATGTAACCTTACCACGACCAGTTTCGTACGCTTCTATCATATCCTTTCCGGTAGACATTATTCCACCTGAAGGGAAATCTGGACCTTTAACGTATTTTAGTGCTTCTTCTAAAGTAATCTTTGGGTTTTCGATATATGCTACAGTTGCATCAATCATCTCGCCAAGATTGTGTGGTGGAATATTTGTAGCAAGGCCTACCGCTATACCGCTAGCACCATTTACAAAAAGGTTTGGAAAACGTCCTGGAAAATAGTCAGGTTCCTTAAGTGTATCGTCAAAGTTTAGACTGTAACTTACTGTATCCTTATCAATGTCTTGCATAAGTTCTAGTGATAATTCACTAAGTCTTGCTTCGGTATAACGATAAGCGGCTGGTCGGTCACCATCAATTGAACCAAAGTTACCATGACCTTGAACTAATGGTACGTTGATTGTAAAGTCTTGTGCCATACGAGTAAGTGCATCATACACTGAGCTATCGCCGTGTGGGTGATAACGTCCTAATACATCACCGACGATTTTAGCACATTTTCTAAATGGCTTGTCTGGTGTAAGGCCTAGTTCTTGCATTGTATATAAAATACGACGTTGAACAGGTTTTAATCCGTCCTCAACCCTAGGCAACGCTCTATCCATAATAACAAATTCCGAATATGGAAGCATACTTGAGTGCATTACTTCCTCAACGGTTTTTTCATAAATTTCGCCATGAGGGGCTTCGATAATCTTTTTAGCCTTGGCATCTAGAGAGCGTTTTTTTGTAGGTTTTGACGAAGTTTTATTTTCAAACATATTAATTTGGTCATCAAACTTATCCATAAACTAATTGCCCTCCTTTGTTTTGATTGGTTTAAAGTTATCTACTTTATTAAAATTAGCATTTGCTGTAATGTAATCTTTACGAGATTTAGCATCGTCGCCCATCCAAGTAGTAATAATTTGGTCGGCTTTTACAGCATCATCTACAGTAACACGTACAAGGCTACGTTTTGCTGGGTCCATAGTAGTTTCCCAAAGTTGTTCAGGATTCATTTCGCCTAGCCCTTTATAGCGTTGTAATGTATATGATTTGTTGCCTACTTTTGCAGTAACTTCTTGCAGTTCTTCATCAGTATAGCAATAATAATCTTCACTCTTGGTTGACACCTTATATAGTGGTGGCATACCGATATAGATATTTCCATTATTAATAAGTGGTCGCATATATCTAAAGAAGAAAGTTAGTAATATTGCCCTAATGTGTGCACCATCTTGGTCAGCATCACTAAGTATAATAATCTTGTTGTACTTTAAATTATCAATCTTAAAGTCTTCGCCAATACCAGTGTTGATTGCACCAATAAGTGTACGAATTTCGTCGTTTGCTAGTACTTGGTCAATACGCTTCTTTTCACTATTTAACGGTTTACCCTTTAGTGGCAAAATTGCTTGATAATATCTATCACGTCCTTGCTTTGCACTACCGCCCGCAGAATCACCTTCCACTATAAATATTTCGTTAATATCTGGATTACGGCTAGAACAGTTGGCAAGTTTACCTACTAACATACTTCCTTCAATACTATTTTTGGCTCTTGTCAAATCTTTTGCACGCTTTGCTGCTGCACGAACCTTGGCAGCACCCTTAGCCTTTTCAATAATAATTTGACCAATATATTCGTTCTTTTTGCTATTAAAGAAATCAGTTAATCCGCTTACACAAATATTTTCCACACGAGAACGTGCTTCAGGATTGCCTAATTTAGTTTTAGTTTGACCTTCAAACTGCACATTTTTCATCTTAATACTGATAACTGCAGTAATACCTTCACGGAAATCGTCACCAATAAATGCAATATCTTTTTCCTTCACCAGATTATTTTTCTTGGCAAAATCATTTAACACTTTTGTAAGAGCGGTTTTAAAACCTACTTCGTGAGTACCACCCTCTGGTGTTGGAATATTGTTTACATAACTAAATATATTTTCAGTGTAACTATCAGTGTATTGCAATGCAACAGTTACTAAAGTTTCGTCCACTTCGCCCTCAATGTATACAGGTGGAACAAACAAAGGTTTTTTATCTGTTGTAATATTTGCTACAAAGTCAGCAATACCACCCTCATAACAAAATTGTTGACGCTTATTGGTACGTTCGTCAATAAGTTCAATATTCATACCCTTATTTAGATATGCGTTTTCACGAAGTCGTTCGGCAACCGTTTCATAAGAAAAATGATTGTCCTTAAACACTCGGTCATCTGGCAAAAATTTAACATAAGTTCCGCTTTGGTTGGTAGTGCCAATTTCCTTTAAAGGTTCGGTTACTACACCTGACGCTATTTTACCTTTCTTTTCAACTGATTCAAACTTAATAAAGTACTTTTTACCATCTTTACAAACAGTTACTTCCAAATATCTACTTAACGCATTAACAACTGATGCACCAACTCCGTGCAATCCGCCCGAATATTTGTAGTTATGGTCACTAAACTTACCACCAGCATGAAGTTGAGTATATACAACTTCAACACCTGTTTTCTTTAGTTTTGGGTGCATACTAACCGGCACACCTCTACCATTATCGCTAACACTTGCCGAGCCATCTTTATGTAATGTAACAACTATCTTATTGCCGTGACCATTAGCCACTTCGTCAATACTATTGTCTACAATTTCCCAAAGTAAATGATGCATACCTTTATTGCCTGTTGTACCAATATACATACCAGGACGCATACGAACTGCATCAAGACCTTCCAATACTACTAAATCTTTACTATCATAACTTGAATTTGCCACGTTTAACTCCTTTATAGTATAAATCATTTTGTTTATATGGATAAGGCAATAGTTCTTCGGCTTTTACCTTAATAACTTTGCCGTTTTTAATATCTTCAACTATTACATTTATGTTTAATCCCATTTTGTCAAACATATATCTACACACGCCACAAGGCGAAACCACACGTGTAGTGCCGTCACTATTCATTTTGACAGCAACAATGGTGTCAAACTCACGTTCGCCACTAGCAAGTGCTTGACCATAAGCCACCTGTTCGGCACAAATCGAATGAGATGTTTTAATATTAACACCTTTATATAGTTTACCCGATTTTGCTTTAATTACGCAACCTACGTGCATTGAAATGTTAGAATAGATATCACTATTACTTTTAACTAATTCAGTTGCAAGTTGAATTAATTCTTTATCATTATTGTTTAATTTCACTTGACTCCCCCTTCATCAATTTATGAGTATACCAAAATTTTTGATTTTAGGCAAATAAATTTGATTAGGTTTAACCTAAAATGTGTATTTTTCATATTAAATTATATGGATATTAGAGAATTTTATAGGTCAAATCAACAAAAACAAAGCCAAAATCAAACAAACACTAACGATAGTTTTAATCAAAATGCCGATACAAATACATATAACAACCATTCAAAACAAGATTTTAGTGAGTATCAAGACACCATTAATAAATACAAGGATTAAGTCGGATCGTAG
>JAZSRW010000135.1:0-4646 GCA_045538675.1 Candidatus Onthoplasma sp.
CAATCAAGGTCAAAACCAAGGCTTTAATCGTAATTCAAATAATCGTCAAGGTGGTTTCCAACAAGGTCAAGGCTTTAATCGCAATGGCAATCAATTTAATAAGCCATTTAATAAGCCAGCGACTGGTACTGCAGGCACAAAACCTGGATTTATGGCTAAACCAAAGCCAATGTTTGCTACACCAATAATTGAAAACCAACCACAACGTGACCATACTAATAAGAAAAAGAATACTCAATATGAGGAAAAGAAAGCATATACCAAGCGTGACTTGTTAAAACGTGGTATGATTGAAGAGGAAAATACTGAAGACAGAATGTTATCTCGTAAAGTTCGTACCAAGAAAAAGGAAGAAAAGCAAGTGGTAATTAAACCAAGCGGTCCTGCAGTAATTACTACTGATAATATTACTGTAAAACTTCTTAGTGAAGTTACAGGTAAGGGCGTAAGTGAAATTATTAAGAAATTTATGCTACTAGGTATGATGGTTACAATCAACTCTGTAATCGATTTCCAAACAGCAGAACTTATTGCTAGTGAAATGGGTGTTGAAATTGTTCAAAAACTAGATAAGACTAGCGAACAAAAATTACAAGAAGTTCAAGAAACAATTTCTAACTATAGTGATGATGTGGCTCAAGTTCGTCCTCCAATTGTTACCGTTATGGGTCACGTTGACCATGGTAAGACTTCCCTATTAGACTATATTCGTAAAGCACGTGTTACACTTGGCGAAGCAGGTGGCATTACTCAACACATAGGTGCTTATCGTGTAGATGTAGATGGAAAGTCTATTACATTTATTGATACACCTGGTCACGAAGCGTTTACTGATATGCGTGCACGTGGTACTTCTGTTACAGATATTGCAATATTAGTGGTGGCGGCAGATGATGGTATAATGCCTCAAACAGTTGAAGCAATTAACCATATTAAGTCCGCTGGCGTTCCTATGATTGTTGCAATCAATAAAATGGATAAGGAACAAGCAAATCCAGACCGCATCAAGCAACAACTTGCTGAAAACAATGTGTTGCCAGAAGAATGGGGTGGAGATGCGATACTCGTTCCAATTTCGGCTAAAACAGGTATGGGTATTGATAAATTACTTGAAACAATACTTTTGGTGGCTGAAATGGGCGAATTTAAGGCAAATCCAGACGCTGACGCTATGGGAACAATCCTAGAAGCACGTCTTGATAAGGGACGTGGTGCTGTGGCTTCACTTATTGTACGTAATGGTAGTTTGCATGTTGGTGACACACTTGTAAGTGGTACTTGCATTTGTAAAGTAAAGGCTATGATTGATGAAAACAACAAGAGTGTTAAGGTGGCTAGTCCTTCAACTCCAGTATCAGTGCTTGGTTTTAGTGAAGTGCCTACTGCTGGTGAAAGTTTCACAGTTGTAGATGAAAAACTATCTAAGGAAATCGTGGAAGAACGTAAGGCTCGTATTAAGGCTGAAATGGCAAATACTTCTAGTGCTAATACATTGGAAGACTTAATGGCTAAAACTAGCGAAGGCAATATGAAGATACTTAACGTTTTACTTAAAACAGACGTTGGTGGTTCATTGGAAGCAATTAAGCAATCTATTGCCAAGATTGAAAATGACGAAGTTAAGGTTAACATCTTGCATAGTGGTGTAGGTGGAATATCTGAATCTGACGTAATCCTTGCAAACGCTTCTAATGCGGTTATTCTAGGCTTTAACACTCATGCAGACAGCAAGGTTAAGACTGTTGCAGAAAGATTAAAGGTTAATATCAAGAACTACAAGATTATTTATGAATTACTTGAAGAACTTGAAGCCGTTATGAAAGGTATGAAAGAACCTAAATACGAAAAGGTTGAAATGGGTAAAGCCGAAGTACTTGTTGTGTTCAAACTTACTGGTATTGGTATTGTTGCAGGTAGTATCGTTCGTGATGGCGTAATTGCACGTAATACTCACGCACGTGTTATCCGTGATGGTGAAGTTATAGTTGAAGATACCGAACTATCTAGCGTTAAAATTGTTAAAGATGACGTTAAGGAAGCAGGTAAAGGTCGTGAATGTGGTATTAAACTAGGTTACAATGAAATTAAAGTGGGCGATATAATTGAATGTTTCGCACTTAAAAGGATTGAAGATTAATGAAAAATAATAGATTAGAACGTGTTAATTCCGAAATCCAAAAGGAAGTGGCACTTATAATAAACAACGAACTTCGTGACCCTCAAATAACTAGTATGATAGGTGTTAGCGAGGTGGACGTTTCTCCAGACCTTGCTAATGCTAAAGTATATTTGTCTGTGTATGGCGGTGACGCACAAGACACACTTAATCGTGTAAAAGGTGCGGGCTCGTTTATACGTGGACGTCTTGCTAAAAAAATACGCTTGCGTATTATTCCAAGACTAGATTTTTATCTTGATAACTCTTTAACTTATGGTCAAAAGATTGATGAATTATTAAGTAATATTACTTACACAACCAATCCAGATGACCAATTTGATTATGAGGAAGATTAATGAGGGGAATACTATTAGTAAACAAGCGTCAAGGCTGGACAAGTTTTGACGCTGTTAATTTTTGTAAAAGGGTGTTTGGTACACGTGAAGTAGGGCATTTAGGCACACTTGACCCTATGGCAACTGGCGTGCTTGCGGTAACAGTAGGCAGTGCAACAAAATTATTTGATATGTTTTTAAATAAAACTAAAACTTATGTTGCCGAATTTACTTTTGGTTATAGTACCGATACACTTGACGCAGAAGGTGTGGTAGAAGATAAGTGCAATATAATACCTACACTAGAACAAATTGAGAGTATTTTACCAGAGTTTCAAGGTGAAATTGAGCAAATGCCACCAAAGTATAGTGCCAAAAAGATAGGTGGTAAAAAAGCATATGATTTGGCTCGAAGCGGTAAAGAATTTGAACTTAAACCAAGCAAAGTAACTATTAACGAACTTAAAATTATATCTTATATTGACAATAAATTAACTCTTGAAATTGAGTGTGGTGCGGGAACTTATATTCGTTCACTTGGTCGTGATATTGCAACTTCACTTAACACTCTTGCTACTATGACAAGCCTAGTTAGAACTAAACTAGGTGCGTGGAATATTGAAGATTGTATTGACATTAAGGATAATACTAATGAGTTTATTCAATCAAATTTATTACCAATAGACAGTGTATTTAATAATCTAAGTACACTAGATAATGTGGAAATGACAAACCGTTTACTTAATGGTCAAACTGTGATTGCCGACCTAAAAGACGGCGATTATCGACTATATAAGGATAACGAATTTGTAGCAATTGCAACTGCAAAAGATAAACATATTAAGATGAGTAAATTTTTTAGAATATAAACTACAATTAAAGGTTGTAGTTTTTATTTTCCCTATTGACAAACGTCATTTTATATTATATAATAAAGCAACTTTTAAGGAGAAAGATATGGAAAAAATCGATTTGTATGAAGCAAGTATCGAAAAGGAATATAGGACTAGACCAATATCGGTTAAAGATTGGCATGTGGTTGGATTGTTTGAGCAGGAAGAAGATGCTAAAAAAGCGGTTAAATTATACGAGATAGTACATAGAGCGATGGGCGAAAAACTTTTACATAATTATAAAGTAGAACAAAAATCATTTCCACAAAGCGTAAGGCATAGATATTATAAAAGATATTATCGAAATTTAGATGAATTTCTTGATGATAACTTAAATATTGGATATTATCTTCAAATTAATAAACTAACGATTGATGACCTTTTAAATGAAATCAATGAAAGAGATAATAAAGCAGAAAAAGAACTTCGTATTATTGAAAGGTTGATAAAAGAATATAACGATAAACTACATTTTGCTTTAATGACATCAAGTACTAGCGAAGAAAGTATTGAAAAAATTGAAGAAAGTATTAAATATCTTGAAAGTTTACGTGAGAAGACAACAGGATTTACAAAGTAGGAGAGATTTATGGAAAAGATTATCTTATATGAAGCACTTGTTGAATTTGAACATAAGTCTATATGCCAGGAAGATAAAAGTGAAAAATCTTGGTGGTCAATTGGTTTGTTTAAAAACGAACAAGATGCAAAGTATGCTATTCAAATATATGAAAAAGCTAATAAAATAAAGGGTAATGATTGTACAGGAAATCATTATGTAGCGAGTAAAGTATATATAAAGCAATTAGCTCCTATATATTATATAAACTTAAATGAATTTATAAATCAAAATGTTCCAGTTATGGAATATGTTGCATTTATCGGTACAGATGGACTAAACAAACTTTTAAAAGAAATAGGTGTAAATGTAGAAAAAGAAAAAAATCTTAGAATAATCGAAAGAATGATACGAGATTATCAATATCAAATTAAGATTAATGAAAACTTGCCAGTTGATGTTGAGGACTATAAAGAAAACGTTAAATTCTTGCAAGATTTGCGTGATGGCAAGATTGAACTTAAATAAATTATTTAAAATTACTTGTCAAATAGTGGATAGTGTGTTATAATAAATAAGCAGAAAATAATAAAAGGAGAAAATTATGATTACAGCAGGTGATATTAGAAAAGGTGTTATTTTTGATGATGGTACTAGTAAGGACCCTAAAAACCCTAACTTATTCCTAGTAGTTGATTTCC
>JAZSRW010000162.1:0-4327 GCA_045538675.1 Candidatus Onthoplasma sp.
AGTATTTTTTGGAACTAATGAGTTTAGTGCTGTCGTTGCGGAGGCGATTTTGAGAAGTGAGCATAAGATTTTAGCGATTGTGGCACAACCTGATAAGGCAAACAGTAGGGGTGGAAAGGTTAAGTTTAATGCACTTAAACAATTTGCATTAGATAATAATATTCCACTTCATCAATTTGCCAAACTTAATATTGAGGGCGAGGAAGTGTTGCGTGAGTACAATGCTGACTTTTTTGTAACTGCATCTTATGGTCAAATAATTAAGCAAAACATACTTGATTTACCTAAATATTCTATTGTTAATGTTCACGGCTCGTTACTACCTAGATATCGTGGACCAGCACCAATTCAATGGAACATAATTAATGGCGAAAAAGTTACAGGTGTAACTATTATGAAAACCGAGTTAGGTCTTGACTGCGGTGAAATGTATTTAAAAAAGGAAATTGAAATCACACCAGACGACACTAGTGATAGTTTGTTTAGCAAAATGGCAATTGTTGGTGGCGAGGCAATAGTTGAATTTTTGGATAATGCCGAGCATTACAGAAATAATGGCGAATTGCAAGATGAAAGCCAAATGACTTACTTCCCAATGCTTACCAAGGAAATGGCACATATTAACTTTAATACACCAAGCGAAAAACTAGTTAACCTAATTCGTGGGCAATATAGTTGCAATACAATGTATTTTGTTTACAATGGTGCTAGATACAAGGTTGGTTTTGCTCGTGTTATGGAAGGACAAGGAAGTGTTGGCGAAGTGCTTGAGGCAAGTGCAAAGAAAGGTTTAATAGTAGCCACAAACGATAGTGCTATTGAAATAATCAAAATTCAACCGGAAGGCAAACCAATGATGGACGCGCGTGCATTCTGCAATGGCGGGAAAATCAAAGTTGGCAATATCTTAAATAATTAATGGGGGATATAAATATGGAGCATATTTTTGTTGGTGGAGCATATTTTGCTACAGATAAGAATGATATAGATATTTATCCTTATATAGCAAAAATATTAAAGGACAAATATCCAAATTTTAATGTTATAATGCCTACGGATATAGAAGATTATAGAAATAGATATATTCAAGAACATCCAACTGCAACATTACAGCAAATAAACAAAGCAATGGTGGACTACGATTTACAACTTGTTAAAACTGCTAAAATGTTGATAGTTGATGTGTCTAACAAAAGCACAGGTTTGGGCATTGAACTAGGAACAATTATAAATGATAATAAACCAATTATATTTGTGGCAAAACAAGGAAGTCAAATATCAAATATGGTTTATGGTACGTTTCCAAGTATTAAAGTAAATTATTATAAAGATTTAGAAGATTTGAAAAATATTTTAAGCAATATTGACAATTTGTGATTTTATGATATAATGCAACATATGGAGGAATATTTATGAAAAATTATGCTAGTTTTAAAGGTGATTTTGAATATATTTGTGGTCAAATTTTCACTCTTGCGATAAATGGAGAACTTTATGGTGATTTTAGAATTGATAAAATCAATCCAACTAAAAATACATATACTTTAAATAGTCGAGACCCAGATTATTCTGGGGTTGAAAGCATTGAGATAAATCGCTTTACTTTTGAAAATAGAATAAGAAAGCAAAAAGGTCCAATTTTTAAATTGGAAATTTATGATTTTGATGATACTTCAAAAATTAACTATATTAATCAAAATGAACAAGGATTAACAAAGTAAAATAGTATATCAAAATTTAAATTATTGGTATGTTAAACTATTAAGGAGCGAAATAATGAAATCTAATTTCGAAAAAACATTAATGCAATTAAATTCACCATACAAAAAAATACCGCAAAAGGAAATGCCAAAATATAGAAAGAAAAACGATGGAAAAGTATCAGTTTTTTGGGATGTTGATGCAGGGTATGAACCTAAATATGTTCATGTTAAAAAATCAAAGAAACAAGATGAGCAAGACTTAGAAATAACATTATAAAATTAATTTAGGGGTAAATAGTGAATATTTTAGCGGATTATAGTTTAAATGAATTACAAGAGATGCTTAACTTACCTAAGTTTAGGGTTAAGCAGATTTTTGATGCAATAATGCAAGCCAAGGACTATAATCAAACCACTATTCCTAAAAAAATGTATGAAGAGTTAGAAGGCGAGTATATTTTAAAACCAGTTGAGATTTTTGAAGTATACAAGTCAACTGATGGTACTAAAAAGTATTTGTTAAAATTGTGGGACAACAATATTATTGAGTGTGTGTTCCTAACTCAAAACTATGGCAACACTATATGTATGTCAACACAAGTTGGGTGCCGTATGGGTTGTAAATTTTGTGCATCTACTACTAATGGACTAATCCGCAATTTAAGTGCTGGCGAAATGGTTAGTTGCATAGCAACAGTAAGTGCCGACAATGGCAAGTGCAACGAGCGTAATTTTACCAACATTGTGCTTATGGGTAGTGGTGAGCCATTTGACAACTATGATAATGTGGTTAAGTTTTTAAGATTGATTACCAATACCGATGGGTTTAATGTAAGCGAACGCAATATTTCACTATCAACTTGTGGACTAGTGCCAAAGATTTATGAGTTTATGAAGGAAGAACTTAATGTAACCCTTTGTGTATCACTTCACGCTAGCACTGATGAAGTTCGTAAAACCATAATGCCTATTGCTAATGCTTATACAATTAAGGAAATTGTTGAGGCACTAAAAGTATATAGCGAAACGACTAAGCGTAGAGTTGTATTAGAATATTGCTTAATCAAAGATGTAAATGATAGTTTTGATGATTGCAAGCGACTAGCAAATTTGTTTAAGGGTATTACTTGCCACTTTAATGTGATATGCCTAAACCCTAATGGTGGAAGTTTAAAGGCGACTACTAAAAAGGAAGCATATGCTTTTGTAAGTAAACTTGAAAGTTTAGGACTTAGTGCAAGTTTAAGGCGTAGTCAAGGTAGCGATATTAATGGTGCGTGCGGTCAACTTAGGGCTAAACGCTTAAAGGAAATTGAGGAGTAATTTTGAACACAATACAAATAACAAAAGATTTATTAAATAAAAAAGTTGAAAACAAGCCATCTAGATTTGATATGGCAATTAATTTTTATTGTTGTTTGGAAAAAAATGGTAAATATTATTTAGTAGCGTATTACTATAATCCTGCTTGGGATTTATATTATCCATTTTATGATGATATAAATAAAACTCCTATTTTACAGCAATCAAAAGCAAATACATATAAAGAACTTATTGAAGAAACTAATCAAATTATTGATATTGATTTAAATGAAAAACTAAATTTGGCACGTAAAAGATTTGTTGAACTCGTTGGTTGTAACTGTAAAATTAAGAAAAGTAAAACAAATGAGTTATTTGAATTAAAATATTCTAAAACCGCAAATTTGTATACAATCTATAAGTTATTTAACTTTGTTATAACCGAAGTCGATAATTTGGAAAAAGTTTTAAATCCAGTCAAATTACAAAGCAAATTATTTGATTTGGAAAATTTAGAAAATGGGAAACTCGTTGGCAATGCTATTTGGTTTTGCAAAGAATCGATGGATGAATTAAAACAAAATGCGATACATTGGGGAGGTAAGAGATAAATGATAATAAAAACCACAGATGTTTGGACAGAGCAATATCCTAATCATTATGATTGTTTTAATGGTGCGTTTATTGATGGCATTGAAAAAGACAATATGCCTTATGATAGATACAAAATTGTTTTAAATTGTAATTGTGAAATTAGTTCTAACACAAAAAATGTATTGTTAGGGAATAAACATAATACAATTATATTTTATAAAAATGGTAAGGTGGTTAGACTTGCGGTTTTAACAAATGAAACAGATGTTTTTGCTTGTTTGGAAAAAGCATTAAATCAAGCATATTGTAATATTAAATTAAAAGATTTGTTATCCATTAAAAATGTTAAACAAGAAATTGTTGATTTAAATCAAACTCCAAAGTTTAATTCTTTTAATGGTAGGAAAGAAATGGATATTGGTTCGTGTGATAGAATGCCTTTACTTAATTGTATGCTTAATGGTAATTACACCGAAAGTGAAACTTGTTTGGGTAATTACGATTGTAACGAATGGGATTTTAATGAAGATATTGAAATAACATATAATCTAAAAACCGATTGTGAAGTATTTGATATACACCATAAAGGAGTTTTTATAAATGAAACAAGAACAAAAGCAATCATTATTCAATCACAAGGTAAAATTTTATTAAGTGATTTAAATAGTGATTTAGGAATGCAAAGATAAATGTTAAAACTTTAAAAGTTAATGTCTAAAAATCTAGAC
>JAZSRW010000082.1:0-11141 GCA_045538675.1 Candidatus Onthoplasma sp.
AACTAACGCCAACATTGACAACAACGCTTCTTTTAAATTAGTTAACGACATTTCTCTAACTGAAAAGCATTTACCAATTGGATTAACACAAGATGGTGGTTATCGTGAATTTACTGGAAAGTTTGATGGTGGATATAATACAATTTCTAATTTAACTATTGATTCTTGCGATTATGCTGGATTATTTGCAATAATGGGTGCTAATAGCGAAGTACATAGCTTGTTTGTTAAAAACTCTGTTATTGAAGGTGATTTTATAAATGCTGGAACTATTGCAGGAATCTGTTATGGCAACATTAATAAGGTTGTAATATTAAATTCAAAAATAGTTAACAATCGTGCTAATAGCAATACTGGTGCAGTTGTAGGCTTGTTAGAAACTGATAATCTTAATAGTGTCACAGCCGGAATTATGCGTACTTATGCTTATACTGACCAAAACACCAATATTACTGCAAACGGAAATTTGGGTGGTTTGGCTGGTTATGTAAACTCAGCAGTAATTCACGCCTGTCACACTAAGTTGGTTTTAAATAATAATTCAGATTTATCTACTGGCGGACTAGTTGGAACTCTTATTGTAGACACAAATACTTATATACGTGAAAGTTATAGTCAAACTCAACTTATCTCAAAATCTGGTCCTTGTGGAAATATTGTTGGTTTAATTGATATTTGTTCAAATATTGATTCTTCAAAAATAGTTAAAGAATTAGTTTTGGTTGGACTATATTTTGATAATACTATTAATAAATTTAATGGTGTTGGCGTAGATAATCATTCATTTGCAACTGTAACAACTTTTACAATTAATGGTAAAAATACCAACGAAATGAAAAACAAAGACACTTATATTTATTATGTAAACAATTCAGCAGATATTGTTTACTGGGATAAAGTTTGGTACTTGGTAGATGGTGCTTTCCCAACCCTTACATTTGTTGGAAACTTCAATGATATTGTATTAGAAGGCGTAACACTACCTACAAACCCTAATGACCCGGGATTAAGTAATCCAGACGGACCAAACTCTGCTGCAATTATCATTTATAATAAACAACAATTATTAAATTATTTCCAAAATTCCAACATCGTATCAGGCAACTATATATTAAATGCTGATATTGATTTGGAAGGAATGGCTTGGAACCCTGTTCAATTTACTGGAACATTTAAATCTTCTAAAAATCACAATTATACAATTTCAAACTTTAATATAATAGGTAACGATTTATATTATGCTGGATTCTTCTATAATCTAGCATCTGCAACAATCAGTAACATAACCTTTGCAAAATCAAATTTAATTTCTACTACAAATCTTGAAACCGCAGGTATTGTTGTTGGTCATATTAGAGGCAACGTAGTAATTAAAAACGTTAAGGTAATAGATTGTCAAATAAAAGCATCTAGCAAATATTCGGGCGGAATTGCTGGCTATGTTGGAAACGTTATTACAAAAATTGAAAAATGTAATGTCCAAAATATCACAATTACTAATAACACTCTAAATGCTGGAGGAATTGCTGGTTATACTTCAAAAGACACTTATATCGTATCTTGTAAAGTTAACAATTCTAATAATTTAAATGCAATCAATCGTATTGGTGGAATTGTTGCCGTTAACTATGGCACAATATATGATTGTGTATTTAAAGGAAACATTAAATCAACTTTCTCTGAATCAAATAGTTATTTCGGCGGAATTACTGCTGTTAACTATTCTACTATATCTTACAGCACTGCATACCCTGAAATAAATATAACAAACAACTCGTCAGACGTTAGTGGAATATATGGTTTTGTTGGTGGCTTGGCAGGATATAATCTTGGAAACATTGACAATAGTTCAGTTTATGCTGATGAATTTACAGCAAAAGATTCTACTGGCGTTGTTTACTTGGCTGGATTAAGCGGATTTAATGCTGGTGAATTGAAATATTGTGTGTCCGATATACTAAAAATAGGTTCTGTTCATTCAGTTATCTATACCGCTGGATTATCAGTATTTAATTATGGCGGAACTATTTATGGTTGCTTTAGTTTTGGCGAATTATATGGATATCAAGTTGCAGGACTTGTTCGTACTAACACCAATGAAGGAACTATTGATGGCTGTATGGCAGGAACAAATGAAGTTAAATCTTCAAACCCTAACAATGGTGTGACTGAAAATGGATTTATCATCATTCCTGAAATCGCAGATGAAACAGTAGTGGATAGCAAATTATTTAAACGTGCAACTTATAAAGGAATTCAATTAGCATCATTTGTATACGACATCTCAAGTGGAACAATATCTAACTGTATTGTAAATGCCGAACTAAATTGTACTAATGATAAAGGCTGGGTCGCTGGTTTTGCAGGATTTATGCCTTGCAATAACGATAAATTTGGAACAATATCACATAGTGTTGCAAATGTATCATTTAATGGTGTTGGTAAAAAATATCTAGACATCGCTCAAGATGGTTTAATGAAAAAGAAACGCACAACCGGAACAATCACTAATTGTGTAATTAACTCAGATGCAAAAATTGAAGGATCAATCGCATCAAAATATTCTAAAATTTTATGGATTTCACAAAGTGTAGGTTCTAAATCAAATTATACTATCGCTTCAAGTGATGATATGTTGAAAATTGAAACATTTATAAACCCTGACACTTGCAACTTTGATATAACTACTGGATTAACCAGTTCTAAATGGATTTTTGTAAGCGACGCTTGTTTAATCCTACCTAGAACATATTTAACAGTTTTTGGTTATGAAATTGTTGGTTTAGGTTAATAAAAAAACTTCTAGTATTTCACTAGAAGTTTTTTATTGCATTATAATTATTTTTTAGCAAATATTCTTGCAAACTTAATAACAACACTAACAACAGAAAGAATAAAGAATATTATTAATCCCATACCAATTTCTGAAATTAAGCTAATCAATACTGCAACTACTATAAAGTTCATAATAGCAGTAAACATATACAAAGCTTTTTCAACAATGTTTAAAATTTCATTTTCAGTATCTATTCTAATTGTTAACAAGCAGTCAATAAAGATTGATACAACATAAGCAATCATCAACCATTTAAATACGCTTGAATAGTCACCACCTTTAAATACTAGTTCCCAACCTATAACTTCCGTAGCACCACCTTGGAAAGCAAAACAGAAAGTAATAATAGCCAATAAACTAAATAATCCAATTATCAAATTAAGTTCTTGATTAAGTGTAATTTTAGCCTTTGTTTCTGTTTCAACCTTAATTTTTGCTTCTGCAGTAACCACAACAGCCTCTTCCTTTACAACTGGCTTAACTTTTTCAACCTTTTTTACATTTTCAGTCTTAACAGCCTTTGCCTTTACAGGTTGTTTAGGTTGTACAGTTGCTTTTTTTGCAGGTTGAACCTTTTTCACCTCGGCTTTTGTTACATTTTTTGCTGGTTGCTTTGTAACTTTTTTAGTTTTTTCCATAAAATCCCCCTTTTGTTATTTTAAGTGTAACCCACATTTATTTTAAAGTCAATTAAATTTAAAAAATTTATAAAAATAATTTATAAATAATACAAAATTCAACAATTATCAATAAAAAAACCACAAGTTAATTCTTGTGGTAATTTTAAAATTAGTTTTCACTATAACCCAATTTAATGCTTGGACCCATAGTTGAAGCAACGTATACACTCTTCAAATAAGTACCTTTAGCACTTGAAGGTTTAGCTTTGATAATAGCACCCATAACAGCACGAAGGTTTGTTTCCAAACGTTCAGCACCAAAGCTTGCTTTACCAATAATAACGTGAATGTTATTGTTTTTGTCTAGACGATATTCAACTTTACCAGCCTTAACGTCTTTAATAGCCTTTGTTACATCAGTAGTAACTGTACCGCTCTTTGGATTTGGCATCAAACCTTTAGGTCCAAGGATACGAGCACAACGACCAATAGTACCCATCATATCTGGGGTAGTGATACATACGTCAAAATCTAACCAGTTTTCAGTCATAATCTTTTTAACGATATCGTCATCACCAACAACGTCTGCACCAGCAGCTTTAGCCTCATCAGCCTTGTCGCCTTTAGCAATAACTAAAACTTTAACACTTCTACCAGTTCCTTCTGGTAATACTACTACACCACGAACTTGTTGGTCTGCATTACGACCATCAACACCTAGACGTACGTGTAGTTCAATACTTTCATCAAACTTTGCTTTAGCTGTGTCAACAACAAGCTTCATAGCTTCTGTAGCGTCATACGCTTTAGATTTGTCAACAAGCTTAGCACTTTCAATATATCTTTTACTCATACTAATCCTCCACTACTTGTACGCCCATACTGCGTGCCGTACCAGCAACCATACTCATAGCTGCTTCAATATCACTAGCAGTTAAGTCAGGCATCTTCATTTCTGCAATTTTACGGATTTGAGACTTAGTTAACTTTGCAACCTTATCTTTGTTAGGCTTTCCGCTACCCTTTTCAATTCCTGCTTCCTTACGGATTAATACCGCTGCAGGTGGTGTCTTTAACACGAATGTGAAAGACCTGTCTTCGTAGATTGTTATCACACATGGGATGATAAAACCTGCTTGACTAGCTGTTCTGTCATTAAATTCCTTAACGAAACCAGCAATGTTAATACCCTTAGGTCCTAATACTGACCCAATTGGTGGAGCTGGTGTTGCCTTACCGGCTGGAATTTGAATCTTGACAATACTACTTACTTTCTTTGCCATAAAATTCTCCTCCTATATGGCTGTGGTTCTTGTGATGGAATGAAAAGATTTTCCATCTCCCACAAATGCTCTCTTAGGCTGATGCATTTCCCACTCGCTTTAAGGCTGATGTGTTTCCTAAATCTTAATTTTTAACTCTAACTTGATTAAAACTCAATTCGACAGTCGAATCACGGCCAAACATTTCAACAGTTGCCTTTAGTTTTAGATTGTCCTTATCTACTTCAGTAACCTTACCAACAAAAGATGCAAGCGGTCCATCTAAAATTTCGATAATATCGTCAACATTAATATCAATATTAACAACGACTTTACCAAGACCAAGACGAGCAACTTCATCATCAGTAATGCAAACTGGACGACCTTTAGGTCCTACAAAACTTGAGATGTATTGAGTACGTGTAACCGCGTGCCAAATGTCATCACCATAAATCATTTTAACAATGATGTATCCAGGCATCATCTTTTTAGGTACAAGAACTTTTTTGCCACGTTTTTCTTCCAACACATCTTCCATAGGAATAACGATATCAAAAATTCGGTCTTCAAGACTATATTTTGCAACAGTTTGTTCCAAGTTTTGTTTAGCAACGCTTTCATAACCTGCAAAAGTTTTTAATACATACCATCTAGGTTCAGTGTCAATATTTTTTTCCAATGCCATAAAGTCCTCCTACACAATGAAGCCTACTAGCCAACTACAAAGCCTGTCAATACCAAACACTACCAACAAGAATGCAGCAGTAACTGCTAAAACAACACCAGTTTGTTTTAACACTGTGGTAAACTTAGGCCAAGTAACTTTTTTAAGTTCGGAACTAGTTTCCTTTAATCTTTTAGCCATTTTACTAGGTTTCTTATCTTTTTTCTTTTTCTTAGGCTTTTCAACTTTTTTAGGTTCTTCTTTTGTTTTTACAACCTTTTCTTCAGTTTTTGCAACCTTTTGATTTTCAGCAGAAACAGATTGAGTATCCTCAACCTTTACTTCTTGGCTAATTTCTTCATTATTTGCCATAACTATCTCCTATTTTGTTTCTTTGTGAACAGTGTGCTTTTTGCAGAACTTACAATACTTGTTAAGTTCAATTCTATCTGGGTGTTCAGCAGTATTTTTACTTGTATCATAGTTCTTACGTTTACATTCTGTACATGCTAAAACAACCTTCGCTGTTTTTGTTTTTGCTTTCTTTGCCATAATTTTTCTCCTAAAAAAACACCTTTGCGGTGTTACTTACCCTAATAATATACCATATATTTACTTTGATGTCAACACGATTTTAAAAAAAATTGCCCAAAATTTAAAATTTTAAGCAATTTTAATAATATTAAATTATTCAATTTATCATTTAATACCAGAAATTTGTACGATTTGTGGTAGTTGGAGTAGATTCTTGCTTTTGTTCTACTACTTCTTCTTTGGTTTCATCTGCTTGTTGCTCTTCAGTTTTTTCGTCGTCAACCACTTCTATTTCAGAGTCACCTTCTACATTAACTTCAATAGAACTTGGCTTTGGCTCTAATGTTCCATTTTCCAACTCTTTGTTCTTTTTAATCTTTTCTTTGGCTATCTTCTTTTTATTTGGGTCACGAGTGTAATTACCTAACACAAATTCTACAGCAGTAAATCTCTTACCCTTAATTTCATAAATATATCTAAATACAATATAACCAATAGCAATAAGCGAATATATAGCACAAATATTACGCATTACTAATGGGAAATTATTTTCAATATCATATTGTGGATAAATGCTAAGATTAAAATCATAAGCAAAGAACAATATAGTAAGCATTAAAAACTCTATTCCTATCAATACAAAAATGTCAATAAAACGCTTTTTATGTTCGTCGTCCTTTAAAATATTGATAATTGCTAACATTAAAAATACGCTAGCACCAATCAATGCAAATCCAACACCGCTAAAGAACGAAATAATGTTAGATATTGCAACACCTATAGCAAATATAGCAATAATATAAATATAGGCTTTGTTAAAATTATTTTTTTCCATAATAAAACTCCTTATATGTTGCCATTATTATAGCACACATTTATACAATTAGCAAATATTTAGTGCCAATTTTTTTAATTAATCTATTTTCAATATATGAAAAACGGAATAATTGTGTGAACTAATAATCTACATCAATCAAATATCCGTTAAATAAAAATCGACATATTGCAAACACTATAATATGTCTTATTTTAATTATCACGCCAAAATTAAAAATTTAATCAAAAGTGGCGATTGCTTAGGTGCAAGTTTATTATACAAATATCATAACATAAAACCCGCTATGGTTTTTTATTTTAAATCCCATATTCCAATGCCTGTCCGCAACTATATGTGGCAAGACTATTTCCCACTAATCAAACAATACAATATCAAACTTGATAATCCCGATAATTTGTATTATGAAAATTAAATTATCACATTATATAAAAAATAAAATCCGCAAACGCAGATTTTATTTTTATTTATAATATATCTTTTTCGTAATTAATCTTGTATAAATTTGTGCTGTTTTCGTCAACTTTTAATAAGTCGCTTATTTCAAGGTCGGCAACTATATAAACTGTATTATCAACGGCTAGCACTGGGATATTACCACGAAGACGTTGAGGTATCTTTTTGTCTGCCAAAAAGTCCTTTAACTTTTGAGCACTGCCACGACCAAAAGGTGTAAACATATCCTTATCTTCCTTAAAACGCCATACTGCATTTGCAGGAACTTTGTTAGCATCAACCACGTGCTGATGAGGCTTTACGTCATTAAACACTTTTGAACTTACAATTCGGATTGTTCCAAACCCTTCAATATAGTTTTTACCCTTTTTAAATTCTTGAGCTGTTGTTTCCACTTTTTTCTTTAAAGGTGCAATTGTTAGATATTCATATTCCTTATGAACCTTAATTCCAAAAGGTAAATCGATACTATCACCATTTTGACCATCACGAGCAAACTCGCAAATCATATTTATATGTTTGCTTTCAATATCTTGACTAGCATAAGCACTTAATACCTTAAATAATACACGATTTGTGACGCTTGGTTGATAACTAAAATAGTACATAGGTATACGAGTAACGTCACCCAACTTGGCAACACCACCCATTTCAATTTGACTATTGATATATTTGTCATCTTCCGCACAAATATCGGCAAAATGTACAAGATTTTTATCTACCGACCTAAATTTTTTACGAATTGTAGGCATAATCACATTACGGATATAGTTACGTGAATATGTTGAATCAGCATTAGTTTCATCTTCCACAAAAGGAATAGCATATTCGTCAATATAACTCATAATTTCTTCCCTAGGCACTGTAAGCATTGGTCGAATATATTTATTGTCACGCATAGGTTCCATACCTTTAGCACCAGCAAGTCCGCAACCACGAAGTAAATTTAATAAAATTGTTTCCGCTTGGTCATACAAATGATGTGCCAATGCAATTTTATCTACTAATCCCTTTTTGATTAATGCTTCAAAGGTATTATAACGTGCGTTTCTAGCACCTGCCTCGATTGACAACTTTTCGTCCCTTGACAATTTAACCGCATCAACCTTAAATGTGTACGCCTTAATATTGTTTTCCTTGCAATAATCCATTACAAAAGCACTATCCGCCGCACTATGCTCACGAATGCAATGGTCAATATTGATAGCAATAACTTGACATTCAAACACTTCACGATTTTCGTGCAAAAAGTGAAGTAATGCCATACTATCCCTGCCACCACTGGTAGCCACACCAATAATTTCGCCTTGCTTAATTAGTTTGTTTGCTTTGATATAATCTAAAATTCTGTCCATACCCAACCTCTTGTCCTTATTATATATCAAAACTCAAAAAACGTCAATAGTTATGGCTTAAATTGATTGTTATAAATTTAATTGAGAAAAATATAGTATTGACAAACTTATAATTGTATGATATATTTAAGAAAAGTTAATTGGAGAAAATTTATGAAATTAAATCTTAACGACAACCAATCTCTTCGTGCGGGAATTTGTTTTGTTAATATGCTGGGGATTTCTGTAAAAGATGAAGAACTTATCAACAATGGCGACACGCTTGCTTATCCTTTGTATAACGAAGATAAAACAATTGGATATATTTCAATTCAAAATCAAAAAGTTCGTATTCGAGCAAAAAATGAGGAATTTGAATTACTTGGATATTACGATATACCTAATGCTAATGGAATGGAAGATGCTGAAAGTGGAATATCTGGAATAGTGTATGCTGACTGGAATAACAGTATTGAATGTGCTATTAGAACTAAAGACGGAATGGAAATTCGTGGTGATATAATCCTTTCTTGTTCTGCCGATAAAGAATTTGGCTCTAAATGTTCAATTCATTCAGACATTAATGTCACAAATTCACTTCTCGGCAATTTTAATTTAAAATTCAATAACAAAGGATATAATTTTAGATATTCCAATAAAAATGACAAATTTGAAGAAAATATAGATATAAGTTTTTTACAAGACCTTATTGCACATACTATACGTAGTGATTTTGATGAAAATGGCAAATGGCATTCTAGAAAAATTGCTGGAGCGAGTACTGCGTATTATAATGGAACAAAAAGGGTAAGATGGTATCGTAATACTCAAAAAGTAATAAATGGCAACATTGAAGATATTTACGTTTTGGAAGATAATCAAGACTTAATGGGAAGTTATGGAGATATTATCCAATCAATTCAACTTGGAAACGCAGCACAATTTGTTGCACCTAAAATGTTTGAACGTATACAACAAATTAGAGATATCTTAAAGATTAATAATATATACCTATTTGACTATTTAGTAAATGCTATGTTTAACAACGAAGAATTAACTAAGGCAACTTTTGGCTACATTCCTGAAAATATATGTTATCAAAATGGTGAAACAAAACTAAAAAATGCTTACTTTGGGGATTTTAGTCAAAACAAAAATCTTCTAAATAAATAATTTTTACATACTAAAATTCGACATTTTTCTTATGTTGAATTTTTTACTTTATCCACAGATATTAAACAAAATGTGAATTTCTTGCTTGATTTTTAAAGGTGATTTAATTATAATTATTTATCAAAAGGAACTACTTATGAAAAATTATTTAGAATACAATTTTACCACACGTTTTGACGACGTTGGTGCAACTAGAACTATGATGCCACACAATATTGTGTCAACTTTTCAATTATGCTCTAACAATCATTCGGACATTTTAGGTGTTGGTGTTGAGGATATACGTAAAAGTTGTAATGGCAAATGGGTTGTGCTTAAAGCCAAGTTTGAATTTGACCATTTCCCTGCCATTAACGAAAATTTAACCGTTGCCACTTGGCCGTTGCAAACACGTATGTTATTTCCTAGATGTTTTGAATTAAAACAAGGCAAAACTTCTCTTGTGCGTGGACGTATGGAATATGGCGTTATTAATGAAGAAACTAATCGCATGGTCCTACCTAAATATGTTGGCGACTTAGGTATAACCGAATTCTTGCTAAGCGGAATGAAAGACGACACCTACACTAACACCACTTGCGAATTTGACAAAAACGATTTGGTATATACTAAAATTATTAGATTAAGCGAACTTGACTATAATGTTCACGGCAACAATATTGCATATATTAAAATGGCAACTGATTGTTTTAGTTTTGCTGAATATTCAAGCCTAGATATAGCCGTCCTTGAAATGTACTACACCAATCAATGCTTTGAAGGCGACCAAATACACTTATACAAAAAACAACTCGACAACAAATACATTATCGAAGGTAAAACCGACGACAAATCAATCTTCCGTGCAGTATTTATTTTAAAATAAAAATTTATTTTGTCATACCGACCGAGCATAGCGAGTTGAGTGTATCTCAATCATATTAAACAAAAAGACCTAAATCAATAGGTCTTTTTGTTTTAATTACCAGTCGTAAATATTGTGAGTATATACTTTGATGTCGTCATAAAAATCAAAATACTTTTTACCATTTTGATTACGACTATTTTTATATTTTTGATATGGTGTAAGCGGTTTTTTACTAGGTTTTATACTTGGTTGCTCTTGTTTGATTTCAACGGCATTTTCGTTTTGCACATTATCCACAGCAATGTCTTTATTTCCCGCCACCTTTTGTTCAATATTCGTTTCCATAATTTTATTATACAATATAAAATTTATTTTGTCAATATGCTATTGTTTTCCAGTACTACCAATTCCGCCACGATTAGCATTATCTAGTTTTTCAACCACATTAAACTCTACTGGTGGTTGGTGTTCGATTATTCTAAATTGGCAAATGCGATCATTTTTGTGGATTACCGTATCACGCATTGCAAGGGCTGGAAAACGCCACTGATCATCATCTCCACAATAGGTTTCGTCCACC
>JAZSRW010000109.1:0-6893 GCA_045538675.1 Candidatus Onthoplasma sp.
ATTTTAAATTGTCAGAATTTGGAACACGTAACCAATAAGTACCTTTCATAGATTCTGCAGTTTTCTTATCCACTCTTTTACCAAATGGAATATTAAAAGCATATACATTTTCAGCTGAAGATTTTAACAACTTTACAATCAATCTATTTTTGCTATCAACATTTAAATAATCCTTGTTATCTTCACGGATAACGTCAATATTTCTATTCATTGTCATTTTTTTAGTCCTCCTTTTTTAGTTTTAATTTACAAAGTAAGTTAATATTATACTTAATATATTGTATAACTTACGTCGCATAATCTCTATTATATTCAACACTTTTTACAAATGTGACAACTGGTGCCAAATTTTTGGATAAACACCTTAAAAATAGTGCAAATTCGGCACAGTTGCTATTATATAATACAAATTATAATTTAGAGCATAAAAAATACCACTAATCAAAGCGATTTGTGGTATCTTTTGTCGAAATTTATCTAATATGCTAATTAGCCTTTAACTAGGTCACAAAGTTTGTTGAAACTTGCAACATCATTAACTGCCATATCAGCCAAAACCTTACGGTTAAGGTCAATATTCTTGTTCTTTAATCCATTGATAAATACGCTATAACTTAAACCATTAGCACGGCAACCAGCATTAATACGTACAATCCATAGACGACGCATATCTCTTTTCTTTAATTTACGTCCAACATAAGCATATTGTCCAGATTTCATAACTGCTTGACGAGCAACACGATATAGTTTGCTCTTAGCACCACGATAACCTTTAGCTTGTTTTAAAATCGCTCTTCTTTTCTTTAAAGCGTTAACACTTCTCTTAATTCTCATAATTTACCTCCTACTTTTGTCCCAACATTGCTTTTACGTTTTTAGCATCAGATGCGTGAACGTATCCGGTTGAACGTAAAAATCTCTTTCTTTTTCTAGTCTTTTTAGCTAGAATGTGGTTTTTGTTGCAGTGAGCACATTTAATTGTTCCGTTAGAATTAACAGTAAAACGCTTTGCAGCTGCTCTTCTTGTTTTAATTTTTGGCATAATAATATTTCTCCTTTCTATTTTTTAATAGGTATCAAATACATAAAGATATTTCTTCCAGTAACTTCTGGTTTCTTATCCATAGTGCCGAATTCTTGAAGCATTTCGGCAAATTTAGTCATAATATCAATTCCTTGTTGTGGGCGTGCCATTTGACGACCGCTCATACGGATATTGACCTTAACCTTGCTACCGTCTTGCAAAAATTTGCTAACTTGATTTGCTTTAGTTTGCAAATCATGGTCGCCAATGGTCATAGACAATGACATTTCCTTCAACTTTGCAGTTTTTTGGGCCTTTTTTTGGTCCTTTAACTTTTTAAGTTGGTCAAACTTGTGCTTGCCGTAATCCATAATTTTGCATACTGGTGGCTTAGCATCTGGTGCAATCATCACTAGGTCTAAACCATATTCACGTGCCTTTGCATTTGCTTCAGCACCACTAACCATGCCTAATTGTTCACCCTCGGGTCCAATTAGACGAACTTGAGCTTCAACGATTTGCTCGTTTCTTAATGACTCTTTTATAATAAACCTCCGTACCATAAAAAAATGGTTTCTTTACGTAAAAGAACCCACTACTCAATAAAAATTATAATTAATTTTTAAAACCTCGGTCACTCTAAATATATTCCCGGGTGAGAAGTGGCACTCCTACTTAAACAACCATATTCTATCACACTAAAACTCAAATGTCAACACTTTTTACAAAATTTTTAAAAAAACATTTAAAATTCAAACTCTCCATTAATATCAACACCTAATACGGTATCAATTTTATCAATTAGTAACATATAGCTTATACTAAATTCAGCTTTTATACGTTCTGATGAGATATTATTATAACTCATATTTAAATCATTTCTTAATTCTGACAACATTTTATAAACTTGTCCTTTATTAAGTTTACCTATTTTGTAGTTAAGTTTTATTTGTTCGTATTGTTGATTTGCTCTACTAAATATTTGTTTTATTTCATGCACACGCTTTTTGTATGCTTCCTCATTATTTCGTTTTTGTACTACATTTATGTTATATGCCGCTCGTGCCAATCTCTCAGCCATATGTTTATCCATATTTCTCTCCATTATTTATAATGCAATACTAACATAAATTATTTATATTGTCAATATCATGTCATTAAAAACAATATCAATGATTAATCAAATAAAAAAGCCCGCAGGTTAATACGGACTTTTAAACTATTATTGTTTATTTTCATTATTTAATAGTAATTGTGATTTTATGTATTTTATCCAAGTTGGAATATTGTCTTGTTGTTCAAGTTTGGTTGTATGACGCATATGGCCTGTATAGGCGGTAGTAAAATCTAATTTTAACAAGTGATTTAAACTTATAATTAAGCGTTTAGGATTGCCTGTACTTAGGTCTGTACGTCCTACCGCTTTTGCAAAACATGTATCACCTGTAAATAATACATTATGCTGTTCTACCTCACTAATATCTTGCTTATTTGCAATCATTTCAAGAATTTGACTGCTATTATCTTCAATACCATTATCAACGCACAAAAAGCACATACTATCTTCGCTGTGACCTGGTGTATATATTGCTTTAACGTCAATATCTGCTATATGCAAGGTTTCCTTGCCCTTAATGTAGTGGATATTTTCGGCATCAAATATAATTTCGTGAACAAAAAACTTGCTTACATTAAGTATTGGGTTATGTAAAAATTTCTTACTATGCTCGTTCATATATATTGGACAACCAAACGCAATTTCATAGGCATCAATATTAGAAATATGGTCAAAGTGTGCATGTGTAATAAGTATTGCCTCAACAGTATTATTTCCAACCACATTTAATACATCTTCCAAACTTGCACCAGCATCAACAATTATACACTTATCGCCTATTGTAATAACGTGTGTATTTTGTTTGAGTTCGCTATCCGCCCAGTTTGTTCGTATTGTTGTAACTTTCATAAATCCCTCCACAAACAAGTATATAAATCAATAAAATTTTTGTCAAGCATATAATAAAAAAAGAGGATATATTTATCCTCTAGTTGTTACTTGACTTTTTCTTAACATATATTTAATTCTTGTAATATAATCATTATCAATATGAGCAATATAGTCAGATGTTTCAGTAATTTTTTTGTATTCTTTTATTAGTTCTTCAATTTTCTTTCCGTTTTTAGTTTTGTTTAACGCTTGTTTTAATTCTTCCTTACGGCTGTTCTTTTTTAATATTTCTTCCTCTACTGCAACATAATCTAATTTAGCAAATTCAAGTCCTGTCAACATCAATTTTTTATTAGAATTAGGTATTTCTGTTGCAATCCAAAACATATTAAATGGGTCACCCTTAAGCATTGCAACGCGTTCAAATTGTTTGATATCGGCACTAGGAATATATTGCATAAATAATTTACCAGCCGAAGACCCTTTTGAGTGCATCGCAATCATTTCCATCTTCTTAAATTCTTTAGAGTATCCATTTTGTTGTAATTCTTGTCTAGCCTTTTCAATAATTATGTTTATATCAAAGTTATTATGATTCATTTTACTTTTAAAAGGTTCACGTTGAAATCCTTGTAATATTTCGCTTATATTGTTATGTTGCATAACTTTATTTATATCAGTTTTAACTTTGTAAGTAGAATCGTGGGCAAGTTCTGGATGTGCATCTAAATAGTATTCTATTGCTATTTCCATTAATTTTTCAACCCAAAAAGTATTATTTAATTCAACCGCCTTTTTCATAAATAACGCAAGGTCCGAACCCTTAATATTTTGTTGAAAATAATAACAAACTTCCAAATCTCCTTGCTCAATAACTGCTTGTTGTAATTTTGCAACGTCAACCCCTTTTACATATCTAGTAAATAGATACATAAATGTAGGATTGCCATTTTGAATAATCTTGTTTTCCATAGCAATAAATCTATTGCTACGACCATTTTGTTCAAATTCTTGATTTGCTTTTTTAATATAATTAATCATACCTTATCCCCTTTACTCGTTAATATTATTATACTATATAACAATATGTTTGTCAATAGAGGTTTTAAAAATATTTTAAATTAAAAAACCGCCAATGTTAAAATTAGCAGTTTTTAATATTTATTACAATGTCAAACTTTTAGTTGCAATATTATTTAAGATTTCAGTCTTAAATTCATCTAAACTCATAGTAATTGTTGCTTGACTACCGCGTTTACGCACTGCTACAGAGCCTTCTTCCATTTCTCTATCACCTAGCACTAGGATATATGGAGTTTTTTCTAGCACTGCATTACGTATCTTTTTACCAACACTTTCATTATCGATGTCAGTTTCAACACGTAGTCCGCAATCTCTTAATTTTTCCGCCACCTTAATAGCATACTCATTATTCTTTTCGCTAACAGTAATTACTTTTACTTGATTTGGTGACAACCATGTAGGGAAAGCACCAGCAAAGTTTTCAATCAATATTGACATCATACGTTCTAGTGAACCATAAATCACACGGTGAATCATAATAGGTTCCTTTTCGCTACCATCTGCGTCTACATAAGTCAAGTTAAAGCGTTTAGGTAGTTGCATATCAAGTTGGATAGTACCACATTGCCATTCGCGACCAATACAATCCTTAACGTGAATATCAATTTTAGGGCCATAGAAAGCACCATCTCCCGCATTAATCTTATATTCAAGTCCAAGTTTAGTTAAAGCGTTAGCAAGTGCAGTTTCAGCCATTTGCCATTCAGCAATTTCACCAATATGACTTTCTGGCATTGTTGAAAGTTCTACTGTATAAGTTAAGCCAAAATTCTTATATACTTCATCTACAAGGCTTATTACGTTTGCCACTTCGCTTTCAATTTGATTTGGAAGCATAAATATATGTGCATCATCTTGAGTAAAGCATCTAACACGAAGTAATCCATTAAGTGTACCACTTGATTCGTGACGGTGAACTTTACCTAATTCGCCTACACGTAAAGGGAATTCCTTATATGAGTGAATATTTTGCATATAATAAAGCATTCCACCTGGACAATTCATAGGTTTAATTGCAAAAGTATCATCTTCACACTTAAAAGTGTACATATTGTCTTTGTAGTGATCCCAGTGACCTGAAGTTTCCCACAACTCACGATTCATTGCCATAGGTGTTTCAATTTCGATATATCCTGCCTTTTGGTGAACTTCACGCCAATATTTAATCAACTCGTTTTTCAAAGTCAATCCCTTAGGCATATATGTTGGCATACCTTTTGAATAATCGCTTATAAAGAATAATCCAAGTTCCTTACCTAACTTTCTATGATCTCGTTTTAAGGCTTCTTCCATTTGATGAATATATGCTTTAAGGTCATTTTTATCAAGGAAACCATACACATACACACGTTGTAGCATCTTGTTCTTTTCGCTACCACGCCAGTATGCACCACTTACACGATTGATTTTGTAGGCAAAACCACGCAAAAATTTAGTATTTTCTACGTGTGGACCACGACATAAATCGTAGAAATCATCACCAGTGCGATACATTGTAATAAGTTCACCCTCTGGTAGTTCATTAATCAATTCAACCTTATAAGGATTATCCTTAAACTTTTCCAAAGCTTCTTCACGAGACAATTCAAAACGCACAAAATCTTCGTTGTTGCATATAATTTCACGCATTTTGTCTTCAATCTTACCAAAATCTTCAGGTGTGATTGAGTGCTCCATATCTATATCATAGTAAAAACCATTATCAATAGCGGGACCGATTGCCAATTTTACATCACCCCAAATGCTTTTGATTGCCTTAGCAAGCACGTGGCTCATACTATGACGATACATTTCTTGTTTTTGTTGTTTTTCTAAATCTTTTTCTTCCATTTCTTTTCTCCTTTAATATAAAATATAGTCATTATAATAATTTTCGACATCTTCTTTATTTTCTATTTTTGCTTTTTTATTCATCTCGTTTTTATGATAATTATTATAGTCTTTCATATATTGTTCTACTGTTAAATTAGGGTCGTTTAATTCCTCAATCAACATCATAATAAATCTCGACCATTTAATGTAATAAGTATATGAATTTCCTTCTGTATCTGTAATATCATATTGAAAGTTTTTAAAAACTCCGTGTATTACTGATTTTTCTTTATTACTTGTATCAATAACTTTATAATCTATTTCCTTGCCCCTAGATGTTGTTGTTAACTCACCCAATATTTCAAACTTACAATATGGATTAACCTTTAATCTAGATAAAAATATTTTAGCTGTTTCATCTGTTAATAAATCTAAATATTCCATTATTTATTTTCTCGCTTTTTCTATTTTAATTTTTAGTTATAGAAGTTTAGTCTCATTTTTACCTAATAGTGCATTAACTTGTTCTTCGGTTAATGGTTTAGTTTGTGTATCTACTGCCGACCATCTAAGATCCACCCAAGTCCATTCTCTATAAATTAAACAAGGTTTATTATCTCTCATACTTGCCACAACTTCGTATGTGTGGTATTGGTTAGCTTTTTCATTATTAATCTCCAATGTTGCAACATAATCTCTATCTACACCTTGTTGATTTAAATTAAACATTACTACTGGTAAATCATTTATATCTCTATTAACTAAACGCAAAATAAATTCATTATCTGACCTTTGTAATGTCATAAGCAATTCTTCATTATTGCGGTTATAATCTCTAATCATTAAATTATTATGATAATATTTACCATTTTTCGTTTTTGATTCATTTATCTCTTCAAAGTTTTTAAGTTTTTCAATATTTACAGGTCTCATTTCGCTTAACATTTTATTATATTGCTTTTTAAATTTATCAATAGTTAAACAGCAATTTAACCACAAATCAAATCTTTGTTTTAACTCTTCTGT
>JAZSRW010000123.1:0-3452 GCA_045538675.1 Candidatus Onthoplasma sp.
ATGTATATACTAGAATTTAATGAATTATTTTCTAATATTTGTTTTATTTCTTTTGCAGATTTACCTTGTTTAGCAAGTTCAATCGCTTCTAATACCGACGATTTAAGAGTAACAGACACACGTTTATTATTAACAACTTGAACCCTGCCATTGTATTCGGAACTTAAAAATTCAGCAGTTTGACAAGACGAACTTAATCCACTTGATAAAGGGATATAAACAATTTCATCATATTCACGCAATGCTTCATTCCATACTTCTTTTACAATTTCTTGATTAGGTTGAGATGTGTTAACACGTAAAGATGTGTCTAATTTTTCATAAAATAATTCACGAGTTAAGTTTTTGTCCTCACTATATTCTTCACCATCAATCAAAAATGGTATAAAAGTTAGTTTTATTCCTAAATCTTCAGCCTCAGATATAGTAAATCCACTGCTATTATCAGTAACAATGCCTACTTTTGCCATAAATTTCTCCTTAATGTAAACAATATACACTTATCATACAAAAAAAATAGACAAGTGTCAAGTATTTTATTAAATATATATTATATATAGTTAAATATGCAATGTAAGAATCACCAAAAGTGTGGAACTATGTGAAAATATTTTAAAATTTATATATTAAATTGTTTGAAAATGTTTGGAAAATTTCAAATTGTTTGTTATGATATAAGTATTAAAAGGAGGAGATTAAATGAATCTACCTAATAAATTATCTCTTATACGTATTATTTTGATACCTTTGGTAATGGTGTCTTATTTGGTTGACGCTATCCCTTATGGTAAAATTATTGCAATTGGCTTATTTGTAATTGCTGCAGTAACTGACTTTTTAGATGGTTATATTGCTCGTAAATATAATTTGGTTACTGATTTAGGAAAATTTTTAGACCCTATTGCAGATAAATTGTTAGTTATAACAACATTACTTATGATTGTTGTTGATGGAACTATACCAGCACCATGGGGCTTAATTGTTGTTGCAATTATTATTAGTAGAGAATTGATAATTGACGTATTTAGACAAATTGCTGTAACAAAAGGAATTGTTATGGCTGCAGATATTTTTGGTAAGGCTAAAACTATGGTACAATGTTGGACAATGCCATTATGTATATTGCTTGCATTCTTTGAACAATGTACTAATGTTGGCGGAGCAGGATTGTTGGCTTTCCAAGTAGTTTGTTATGTATTAATTGGATTATCTACTGTATTAACTGTGATTTCTGGGGTAAACTATATTGTAAAGAATAAACAAGTACTTTCAAGCAAATAATTACTTGTTATATTTTGACTAAAATTAAAAGGAAATGATTATGGATAGAGAAGAAAAACAAAAAGTTTTGAGCCAAGTTATTTTGCAAATTGAAAAGCAATTTGGTAAAGGCTCAATTATAAAAATGGACGAAGGTGCTAGAAAAGATATTGAAGTTATTTCAACTGGTTGTTTAACTCTTGACTATGCGTTAGGCGTTGGAGGGCTTCCTAGAGGACGTATTATCGAAATTTATGGTCCAGAATCTTCAGGTAAAACAACTGTGGCATTACACGTTGTCGCTGAAGCACAAAAGTTGGGCGGAGTAGCAGCATTTATTGATGCTGAACACGCTTTAGACCCTAACTATGCCAGCAAATTAGGTGTAGATATTAATAATTTGTATGTATCTCAACCAGATACTGGTGAACAAGCACTTGAAATTACCGAACAATTAGTTCGTAGCGGTGGTGTAGATGTGGTTGTAGTAGACTCAGTTGCAGCACTTACTCCAAAAGCCGAAATTGATGGTGAAATGGGCGATAGTTTTATAGGACTTCAAGCACGTCTTATGAGTCAAGCATTAAGAAAATTAACATCAGGAATTTCAAAAAGCAATACTTTAGTTATATTTATTAACCAATTGCGTGAAAAAGTTGGTGTAATGTTTGGTTCACCTGAAACAACTCCTGGCGGTAAAGCATTAAAATTCTATTCAAGTGTTCGTATGGACGTAAGAAAGGTTGAAACCTTAAAAAGTGGACAAGATATGGTGGGTAGTCGTACACGTGTTAAAGTGGTAAAAAATAAGGTTGCTCCACCATTTAAGCAAGCGGAATTTGACATTATGTATGGCGAAGGAATTTCGTTATTTGGTTGCTTGCTTGATATGGCTCTTGAGTTTAATATTATTGAAAAAAGTGGTTCTTGGTTTAGTTATAATGGTGCTAAAATTGGTCAAGGACGTGACAATGTTATAACATATTTAAAAAACACTCCAGAACTTGCTGATGAAATTGAAAAATTAATAAGAGAGAAGATGGCATAATGAAAAAGTGTGATAGATTAGTTCGAGATAATGTTGCCAAACAATTGAGTGAAAAATACTTACTTGATGGCGAAAAATTAAATGGAAAAAAACACGATATAAAATTGTGTTCGTTGTTTTTGGCGGAATATAAAGAGACTTTAAAAACCAACAAAACTCAAAAATTGACGGTGCACTATGCCGAAATGTTGGAAATAATTAGAACTCTTATGGTTCGTACAAAAACCAATATAAAAGATACATCTGTGGCTAAAAATCAACCTATAGAGTGGTATCAAGAAAACTCTCCATCAAAACAAAAATTAGAAATAGCTCGAATTAATTTATTACAAAGATTTGGTGAATTTTTAACTTTAAAAACGGAAGCGGCTAAAGACCAGTTGCTTGAAATATTTAAAGAATTTAAAAATTTGGTAGAAAAGCATAATATTTCATTTGTTAATATAGAGCAAACTCGAAGAGAAATGTATAAAAGATTAGGGGGATATAGTAAAGGATTATATTTAGTTAGCGTGTCAGAAATACAAACACAAACACTTTAAAAATTCAAAGGACAAGATTTATATGTTAGTTAATTTAAAAATAAAAAATGTAGCATTAATAGATAGTTTAGATATAACATTTGACGATAAATTAAATGTTATTAGTGGTGAAACTGGCTCTGGTAAAAGCATTATGCTTAATGCTATGGGTTTTGTATTTGGTGACCGTTTGGATAAAACTTTATTACGTGAAGGTACCGACACTATGCGTGTCGATGCCTTTTTTGACGATATAAATATAAGTGTTAGAAATTATATACAAGAACTTACTGGAATTGAAGCCGAAGATGAACTTGTAATCAGTCGTGAATATTGCGAAAATGGTAAATCTATATGTAAAATCAATGGCGAAAGCGTAAATACTTCTATTTTAAAAAAGATTAGCAGTCGCCTTATAGATATACATGGACAACACGAACATCAATCGTTAATGGATAACGAATATCAACTGGATATATTAGATTTATTTTCAAAGGGTGAAATTGAACCTTATTTAGACAATTTAAATAAATTAATTGACGAACTTCAAAAGGTTAATGGTGATTTATATAGTTTAGGTGGAAACTTGGAGCAAAAGCAAAATCTAATAGATTTGTACACCT
>JAZSRW010000012.1:0-10509 GCA_045538675.1 Candidatus Onthoplasma sp.
TATTTAAACAATTAGGAGTGGACTTTACGCCCACTCCTTCTCTGCACTATTATAATAACACACTTTTAATTATTTTACAATAGTTTTTAATAAAGTTTTTTAAATTTTTAGCAAATTTTTGCTGATTTTAAATATAAAATAACTTTTTATATAAATTTTAATGTATTTTGTATCAATTATCAGCCAAATTTTATATAAGTAACGTCTTAAAAATAAAATAAATCTTCGAACTTACAATCTAGTGCCACACATAGAAGCAATGCAAGTTTTGCTGATGGATTAAATATTCCCTTTTCAATTGCAATAATAGTTTGACGTGTTGTGCCTACAAGAGAGGCAAGTTCTTCCTGCGAAAATCCCTTTTTCTTCCTAACATCTTTAAGATTATTAAGTAAAACTAATTCCTTATCCATTTAAGTACTACATCACTCCTACGTTTGTTAAAATAAATAATGTCATCATTATAATTGCACCTATACATTCTAGTATTGCTCCTATTAGCACACCATAAGGACGCTTGGCTATAAAATACTGACAGGCATAAAACACGCTAGCCCAAGTAAAACACACAAAGCCTATTGCATATAGCCCTGTAAAATGCCCTAAAGCACCCTCTGTAATCATAAGTGCTACCGCAACCACACCAGCCACAATAATCGCAATCCAATTACTTTTGTTAATCTTTTGTGCCTCCATTTCGCCTAATGGATGTTTTTTGTACGCCTTTTGTAAAATTTTTTCCTTTTCCATAAAATCCTCCCAATGTAAAGTTTTGTTTACATTAATATAATACCACATCAAGAATAATATGTCAAGTATTATTTACATTTTTATAAAATATTTAAACCAATTTCAAAAATACTTTTGCCGTAGCCAAGCAGTCATTTACCGCCCTATGTGCACCAACTAACGATACCCCTAAATATTCACATATTGTCCCTAGTTTATAGTTTTTAAGTCCCTTAAGTTTTTCACGTGCCATATTCATTGTATCATATTGAGGGTTGTCAAAGTTGTATAGCATCTTTTTACCGATTGCACTTAAAAAGCCATAGTCAAACGCAATGTTTTGAGCAACCAAACTACAACCATAGCAATACTTGTAAAAATCTGGCAACACATAGTTAATTGCTGGTGCGTCCGCCACCATATCTTCGGTTATGTGAGTTAGTTCAGTAATCTCGGATGGAATTGGCACACTAGGTTTAACAAAGGTTGAAAAAGTTGATACAATTTTACCCTTGCTTATCTTTACCGCACCTATTTCAATAATCTCGTCCTTAGTACTTTCAAGACCTGTAGTTTCAAAGTCAAACACCACATAATCTTGCTCTAGCACTTCTTTAGGAAGATTAGTGTTGTCTTCGCCAAACATATTACCTTGCTCAAAATCTTCATAGGCTTGCGGAATAATTGTATGATAACTTTGGTTTACGTGCTTAAATTTAACCGGTGGCACGTATTTTTCAAAATCACATACGCAAAGGCTATCAGCGGTAAAATTAAGTCGTCCTTTATAGTTATCAAACTTGCCAAACATAGCCACTTTGCGTCCAACATCTACCACTTCACATTTCTTTTCTTCAGCAATACGAGGAAATATTGAACCATTTAAATATTTACCATCGTTCATAAGGGTAAAGGTATAAAAAATTCTTTCTTGTTCAGTAGTACGACCATTACGTGTAGATTTACGCATATATGTTCGCTTTTCAAACTTGGTAAGCGTACCACACACCACGCAGTTGCTCATAGCGTCCTGCACTTTACTAAAGTCCAGTGCCATATTATATTCAACCTTGTTTACAATATGGTTAACGTTAAATATCTTGTATAATACCTTGTTTTCAAAAAACTTAATACTTTCATTAAATTCCTTACTATCGGCAATTGCGACCACGTGCGTATCACCTACAAAGTCCGCCTTTTTGTTAAGTATAACCCTAAATTCAGCAAAGAAATTTTCTTTTAATTTATTTTCAATATCCCTTTCACGACCATTGTTTGATACAAAATCATAAATTGTAGGGTCAATATATAAATCCACTTGAACATTGCTAGTATCAATATTAAGTTTAATATCGTCTAAACTAAAGTTTTTAGCAAGGCTAGGAAAGTTGTTAGTGATTGTATTTAATAAAAACAATGCAATATTTGCCTTATCCAGACTGGTACGAACAAACTTTGTTTCCACCACTACATTATCTGGCACAAGGCTATGTAGCAAACTTTCAATTTCCTCTACCCTATCCGCCACCACAAAAAGATTTGGATTATACAAAAATGTGGCAGTCAACTTTCTAACTCCCTTGTTAAACACTACATCTTTAAGTTTTAGCCCGTCATAACTTTCAATCTGCTTTAAAATATCCATAATATTATTATACCAAACTTTTACATTTTGTCAACTTAGAAAATAAAAAAGAGCCTTTCGGCCCCTTTTTATTCAATTTCCACTTGTTGGAATTCTTTACCATCATCTGCATAAGACACTATTTGTTCTGATGTAAATGTTGAACAATCTATCCATTCTGATTCAACATAAACTTGCCACTTCCAACCATCTTTTGCTTGCAAATTCAATTCGGTTAAATTTCCACACCCACTGAAAGCATATTCTCCTATTGTTGTTAAACTACTTGGTAGAGTTACACTGCTTGAATTACAACCACTGAAAGCATATTCTCCTATACTGATTAAATTGGCATATCTGCTTAAGTCTATAGTATATGAATTATGGCTACCGCTGAATGCAGATTTTCCAATACTTGTTATAGTGCTTGGAAGAATTACACTATCTATATTTAACAGTTCACAGTTAGCGAAAACCCCTTCACCTATGCTGGTTAAACTGGTACAGCCACTTAGGTCAATACCGATTAAACCAGAACAATCACTGAATGCATAATCGCCTATAGTAGTTAAATTTACACAGTTGCTTAAGTCTTCATAATTACCTAACCAAGTTCCGCTAAATGCATAATCGCCTATGCGAGTTATAGTACTTGGTAGAGTTATATTAGCAACACCGATTTCAGAAAATGCATTATTTCCAATTTCCTTAACTAGTTTATCTTTATAAGTTGACGGAATTACAATATCGTTAGGATTAAACAATGAATCATTACATGATGAAACAATATAATATGTTCCGTCTTGTGAAAGAGTGTAATTTAAAAGTGTTAAACTTTCATCGTCTTCAATTTGTTTAAAGGTATATTCTTTATAGTCATCTGTTGCATATATTAAAATTCTATCTTGTGTTAAATCACTTACTTTTGCTTCATATAAATAATTTATTAAAGCTTTGTTTTCAATAACCCAGCACCAGCCATCTTTTGCTTGCAAATTCAATTCGGTTAAATTGTCGCAACCAGCAAATGCTTTATCTCCAATTGTCATTACATTACTTGGGATTGTAATTGTTGTTAAATTACTATTCCAAGCAAATGCACTGTTTCCAATTCTTGTGATATACTCTGGAATAACTGCGTCAGCACCGCCCAAAATCGCCTTATTTGTGGCTATTTCAATCAAACAATTGCCTTCAATCTTGTAGTATTGATTACCTAGTTCTACAACCAATTTATCAATCCATGAAAAATCATTTTGTAATTCAGATGTTAATACTCCTTCCTTTATAGACGTTACATTACTTGAAATTACTATAGATGTTATTTTATTATCATAATGGTGGTTAACTATATCAAACAACTCTATTTGCGTACTATTAATTATAATAGTCTCTATGTTATGACATGCATTAATGTATATTTCTTTAACAGTTGACGGAACAACCACAATCGATCTAGGACAACCAACACTATCCATACCATCTAATACTAGTCTTGTAACAGGCAATCCATAAGCCGATTCCAAAATACCATATTCTTCTGCTAATTCTTCTTTATTCCATACAAATGCCACCGTAGCACTGTACTCTGTCCCTTCTTCATTTAGCCCATAACTCATATCTCCAAATATAAACCCTGATTTAAGTTCTTCTGGTGGAGTAATATATATGTATACTTGAAAATCGGAATTTGCTAGACCATAGAAAGAGAATTTAAGAGTATCCCCCGCTTTTACCTTATGCGATAAACCCACTCCGTAACCAATAAAATCTTCATTATCCTTTGGATATAAAGACCCTTGTTGTAGTATATTGCTAAAATACGAATAATTATAATTACCATACATAGTAACTGACAAAGCTGATGAATAAAATGTAATATCACAATCTTCTGTTATATTGGTAATTATAAAATTATATGCATTTAGTATAATTCCATCTAAATTAAGGACTCCACTTAAATCATAAGTTGGAGTAGTAAATGATAATGCTCCAGCTTTTAAATCTGCAAAATCTATTTCGTAACAAGCACTAGTTGCCGAAACTTCAACAGTATAAGTTTCAGGAGTTATACCCGACACCCGTGGCACTGCAACACAGAATTTAAATTCTGCCCCATCGGTTATATCAAAATATCCTACTAGTGGTTCGATAGTCATATTTTCCATATCACCTAAAATCACTAATTCCTCTGGCATTTCTCCAGACTCAAAGATTGCAAGCACCTCTTCTATTGTATAATTGATGTTTGGTTCAATTAAAGCCAAAGCCCCTTCATTTACAGTAATTGAAATGCTAGCAGTTTGTGGATTTTTGATTACAAAATTATAAACATCTAGTGAAGCACCCTCTTCTTCGCTTAATACAGCCGAATAAGTTGGGACATCAAAACTTAATTTAGTATTTTTAATATCGGCATAATCTATTATGTAACCCGCTTCCACTTGTCGAAATTCACAAGTTGCTGCATAATCTACAAGTTGTTCAGATGTAAGTGTTGAACAATCTACCCATTTAGATTCAACGTTAACTTGCCACTTAAAACCCTCTTGTGCTAGCAAATTAAATTCAGTTAAATTATAGAATGCACCTCCTTCTCCTATACTGATTACACTTGCTGGGATTGTTACACTTTCAAAACTATTTAAATGAAAAGCATTTGTCCCTATAGTAGTTAAATTAGTACATACAGTTAGGTCTATGCTAGGTAAAAAACACTCCTCAAATGCACTTTCCCCAATCGTTATTAAACTACTTGGAAGTTTTACACTCTTTAAATCACTACACATAACAAACGCAGCATCGCCAATACTAGTTAAATTAGTACAATGGCTTAGGTCTATACTAGTTAATCCGGCAGTACCTCCGAACAAATTATTGCAATATGCAAAAGCACCACCTCCTATACTAGTTATAACGTTAGGTATTATTGTAGAACTACACCCTTGTACTAAAGTATTGGTTGCAGTTTCAATAATTGCATTACAATTATCCCGACTATCATATACTGTATTACCCTCCTCTACTATTATGCTAGTTAAATAAGGGCCACCAAATGCTCCACCACCTATACTAGTTAAAGTATCTGGAATTGTTATTTCTGTTAATCTTGTAAACAAAAATGCCGATGCCCCTATGGTGGTTACACTATCTGGAATTGCTATTTCTGTTAATATTGTAAACAAAAATGCAGCATCGCTTATAGTAGTTACGCTATCTGGAATTGTTATTTCAGTTAATCCTGTAAACGCAAATGCAAATTCTCCTATAGTATTCAAACTAGTACATCTACTTAAGTCTATATTGCTTAATTTTTCGCAACAATAGAATGCTTCATCTGGTATAGATGTTATATTAGACAATAATATTACTTTAGTAACATATCTACAATCTTCTAATGATACTTGTGTAACGACTTTACCTTCATAAGTGTTTGGTATAACTACTATACCTGATATAGAAGTGTTTTTAGCCACCGCCTTATATGTATTATCTTCCAATAAAACAAAATCTAATTTATCTAATGTGTGTACTAGAACATAAATTGTCATATCTTGACTAAATGATGTAAAAGGTTGAGTATAGTTTTTGTCAATATATAATTCAAACACATCACTTTCACTTATTCCGGCTTTTTCATAAAAATCTGCCAAAGGATTTGATGTTCCGACCTGTATTTGATGCAATTCGCCATATTTCTCATAATAAATATTGTATACTTCATTATATTTAGCGTAAACATCAAGTTCGCTTTCTAATAAATTAGTCTCATCAATAGGAATAGAATAATCCGAAGTCGTAAACCAACCATCAAATTCATAACCAGAACGCTCTACATCAATATCAATTAAAATATCACCAATTATAGTGCCCTCATCTATTGTTAGAGTAGCAATCTCTAAACCCATATTAATACGCACTTCATAAGTTTTTACATATTTGACATATATAGTAACATTATTGCTTAAAAAAGTGTCTTGTGTTAGCGGTTGAGTGTAATTTTTATCTGCATACCAGCCATCAAATCTGTATCCTTCAAAATTTTCCACTTCCAAATCAGCAATTGTAGCACCTTTTTCAAACTTAATTATCTTGTCTTGATGTTCATCTATATTAAAACTAATAAAAGTTTTTAATGGCTTTTCTGCCTTGTTAAAAAAGTGCCACGCTACAGGTATGGCTACTGCCAATACGCAAATCGTCGAAATAACCCCTATCAACACTTTTTTACGAGTTGATATTCTTTTATGATTATTAAAACTTTTCTTATATTGATTTAAAATTTCTTCAGCAGTAATCCCTTTCGATGTTTTTTTGTTTTTACTGATATCTCCCATAATATTTTTAATATCATTATTTTTATCTTTCATCTTAATCCCCTCTTTTCTTTAGTTTAACCACACTAATGCTTTTTAATTAATATTTTAATTATACTTGCTTAATAATTTAAAGTCAAGCAATATAAAAAACAAAGTGCAGATTTTTGCACTTTGTTTTTATTATGCGACAGCATCCGCAATAAGTTATATAGTCCCGACTTCATAAGCGAAGCGTCTTCATACTTTCATATTTTCATTTATAGTACGAACTGTAGTATATCTACAACCACCACAAAACCTAATAGTAATAATAATCCAAAGCCATGAATATATGCTTCAACATTACGATTAACTGGTTTTCGCCTAATCATTTCAATAAACACAAATACCATACGTGCACCATCAAGACTTGGTATTGGAAGTAAATTAAACACCGCCAAATTAACTGCAATTACTGGGATTAATATTAGCAAATAACTATAACTTTGTTGAGTGGTTTCTGCCATAACTTTGATTGTAGTTACCGGTCCACCTAATGACCTGATTGATAATTGACCTGTAAACAAGTCCCCTAATATTATACATATTTTTTTAGCCCATCGTAAACTGAATGTAAAACTTTCACCTACCGCCTCAATAAGGCCATGACGATAAGTTTTTAGTTGAAAATCTTTAGTGTTGCTTGACACAAAACTCCACACTTCTTCACCATCAACAATTTGTTTCTGTAACACGCCATCAACCACAATTTTTTTGCCATCACGTTCTACATTTAGTGGTATTGTACTATAATCTACCCCTGCACTAGTCCACATATCTTCTTGGAAGTCAAGGTCATTGCGTACATAATCGCCAAGCAAACTATTAAAATAATCATCACTTACAAAATCAAAATCAGTACCATTAATACCATAAATACGGTCACCTACTTCCAAATGATTTTCTGTCATATATTGAAAAGATGTATTTTGAATTGACTTTACTTGCACGTGTTCGTAACCACAACTAACTAGCAAAATATATGAGAATATAATTGCCGATAAAAAGTTAAAGAATGCACCACAAAATAAAACTATTAATCGTTTCCAAGCCTTTTGATTGTTAAAGGCTGTTGGACTGTTGCTATTTTCATCTTCGCCATCAAACGCACAATAACCACCTAGTGGAATTGTTCGAAGAGTAAATAGTTCGCCGTTCTTTTTCTTTTTTTGAAATATCTTAGGACCAAAACCAACCGAAAATTCATTGATTTTAAATCCTAAAACTTTACCAGCCACATAATGCCCAAATTCATGTATTACAACCATTAATAATAGTGCTAAAATTGCAACTAATATATACCAAACAAATGACAAACTTGAGCCTATTGATAATAAATAATTCACGTTTACTCCTTATAGTTTTTTATTAATATATTGTATAACAACTTGTACAATTGTATGATTAAATCTGTTTAATTCGACTTTCATATAAATAAATTTACATATTCATTATAATAGGGACAAAGCAAAGGCTTAACAGCCTTTTAAATGCACCAGCATTTTGTGCTATTTTAGCACGCTTTGTCCCCTTCGTTTTTTTTAAATTAAAAACATCAATATTCCGCCAACAAACACTAATGCAAACATTAATGCGTCAACTCTATCAAGCATTCCGCCATGACCAGGCATAAAATTACCAGAATCCTTAACTCCTGAACGACGTTTTAACCAACTTTCAAATATGTCACCTACTTGGCTAACTGCCGAACCAAGTCCACCTAAAATCATAAGCCAAGCAAGATTTAATTTAGTTCCAGTTAAAATTATATTCAAGCAATTAATATTCTTTATTAGCAAATAGGTAATTACACCCATTAACACGCCACCAATAACACCACCTATCGCTCCGCTCCAACTCTTATTTGGACTAATTTTAGGGCAAAGTTTTGGTCCACGTAAGGTTGAGCCTACAAGGTATGCAAATGTATCACTAAGTAGTGCTATACCCCAAATGAATATAATTAAAATAAGTGATAAATATGGAACTTCAACCGCAACCGAAGTAAACGCTTCGATATGGTTGATTATAAAGAACACGCCTAACAACAATCCTGGATAAACCATTACCATTAATGAATTAATAGTTTTTGCTAATGCTTGTCCAATGCGATTTTCTTTACTTACTATTAGTTCATAAACAAATATCACTGCCATATAGATTAAACAAGCATCTAACATATATAGCAAAATCATAAATATTTCTGCTTTAACCTCAATAGCCAATATCACCGCTAAATATAGTGCTACTATAAACATACTACTTAAAAAACGGCTAACTTTAATGCCACGTTTTTCAAGCATATTACACATTTCAAGTGCACCGACAATACCAATAACTGCTACAAAAATATCAAAAATCTCACTTACTAAAAATTTAGATGCAATTGCCAAAACTATTGCAAGCATAATAAACACACTAGAAATTGCTCTTTTTTTCATAATCTACTCCTTAATACTACCATATCTTCTATCTCTAGAAGAATACTCCTTAATCGCTTCAATCAAATCATTTTTACCAAAATCCGGCCATAATACTTTTGGAAAATATAGTTCTGCATATGTACTTTGCCAAGGCATAAAATTACTTAATCGCTGTTCCCCACTAGTACGAACTATAAAATCAGGGTCAGGGCTATTAGCAGTATACACATTAGCACTAATATCCTCTATTGTGATTTCATTTTTACCTTGAGAAATAAGTTTATTAACCGCTTGTACAATATCTTCCCTTCCACCATAATTTAAACAAAGATTAATATAAAAAGCGTCATTGTTTTTGGTCCTTTGCATAATTTCAATAGCACTTTTTTGTATATTGTCATCAAATCTTGTCAAATCACCTAAAAATTCAATATGGCAATCTCCGTATTTTTTTTGATTATGGAATGTATTGATTGCCTTTTTAAATAATTTAATCAATTCTTCAACCTCTTCTTTAGGTCTATTCCAGTTTTCAGTAGAAAAGGCGTAAATTGAAATATACTTAATACCAACATCTCGCACCATATTATACATTTTTTCCATTCTATCAGCACCCTTGATATGCCCTTGACTACGAGGAAGATGTCTTAATTTTGCCCACCTACCATTACCGTCAATAATAAACGCAATGTGTGTTGGTAATTTATATTTTGTTTTCAGTTCAGACAGTTCCAAACTAAACCTCCATAATTTCCGCTACTTTCTTTTCACAAGCAACGTCCGCTTTAGCAGTAGTATCGTCTAAATACTTTTGAACGGATTTATCTAATGTATTATATTCATCTTCGCTAATTTCTGAATCTTTTTTCATATCCTTAAAGATATCTAAAATATCTCTACGAGCGTTACGCATTGTAATCTTGTAATTTTCAAGAGTTTTACGTGCTTCTTTACTGTATTGCACACGACGTTCTTCTGTTAATTGTGGGAAAATAATACGTATTTTTTGACCGTCATCACTACAACTAACACCAAGATTAGCCTCGTCAATAGATGATTTGATACCCTTAATCAAACTTGCGTCCCAAGGAGATACCAACAACATTCTTGCTTCTGGCACACTAATATTAGCCGCTTGACTTAGTGGCACACGTGAGCCATAATATTCAATCATAATTTTTTCTACAATTTTTGGATTAGCACGACCTACCCTAATCAAACTAAATTCGTCTTCAAGTTTGCCTAAAATCTTAGCCAAGTCTTCCTTATAACTATCCATATACTCATTTACCATTTCGTTCATTATAAAATTTCCTCCAATAAAGTATTAAAATATACTGATAGGATTATATCCTAAAATTAAAAAAATAGCAAC
>JAZSRW010000049.1:0-6602 GCA_045538675.1 Candidatus Onthoplasma sp.
TCATTGATGAACAACGTTTTATGGAGATACGTGTATGATAATAGATGTGCTTACACTATTTCCGGAAATGTTTGAAAGTCTTAATCATAGCATAATTAAGCGTGCTCAAGATGACGGAATTATAACTATAAATGTTACTAATATTCGCGACTTTGCATCTGCACCTCATTTTAAGTGTGATGACGAACCTTATGGTGGAGGTGCTGGTATGGTTATGATTTGCGACCCATTATTTAAGGCAATTGAAAGCGTAATTAAACCAAATTCCAAGGTGTACTATATGTCACCACGTGGCAAGGTGTTTAAGCAGGAATTAGCAAAGGATATGTCTAAACTAGAACATGTTGTTTTGCTTTGCGGTCATTACGAAGGTATTGATCAACGCGTGATAGATTACTTTAATATTGAGGAATTATCTATTGGTGATTATGTGCTAACAGGTGGCGAACTTCCTGCAATGGTAGTTATTGATACAGTTGCGAGATTAATACCTAATGTAATCACAAGCGAAAGTTTGGATAGCGAAAGTTTTAGTAATAATTTATTAGAATATGACCAATACACTCGTCCAGCCGAATATAAGGGTATGAAAGTGCCAGAAATATTACTTTCGGGACATCATGCTAATATTGAAAAGTGGCGTGAGCAAAATTCCCTAGACAATACGCGTAAAAATCGCCCAGATTTATTAGATAAGTAAATTTTAAGACAGTATACATAGTGTATATTGTCTTTTTTATTGACAAGATAGTTAAGTTATGTTAATATAATTTTAAGGAGATAAATTATGGGAGAATATATTAATCCTTTATGGGAAGATAGGGATAAAAAAATTAAACAGTTTGAACAAGGAATAGCAAATAGTGGCGTAGACTATTTAAAACAGATAAATAAGCAAGTAAGAATTGCAGTACAAGAAAAACACTTAAAAACCAAGGATTATGTTGAAATGCAAAAAGAACAACTTGGGGAGGATAATGATGGCAAACAAGATTAAAGTTGCGTTAGATTCAAGTACGCTTATTAATTTATTTACACTAATTCACCCTAAAAACGATATTAACGGTAAAGTTATGAAAGCTTTGGAAACTAAAACTTTAAATCCAAAGGATTGGGTAAATATTCCTGTTGAAGAATATCCAAAACTATTAAAAGATAAATTTTTAGGCGTTAGGTCTGGCGGAATATTTATTAATTTGATGGATATATACAATATCTTAACATGGATAAAAAGCGGGAAAATTGAAGCTTATATCACACCAACTGCTTTTGTAGAATTGGAAAATATGAATGAGGTTGAAGAAGAGTTTTTAAGGAAGTATATTACAGTTTTGACAATTAATCCAAAGCAAGAAGATGAAATATACACATATATTGATAAACTGGCCAATGAATATGTAAAGGCAGGCGGTGCTAAAAGCGAATATCTACCTAAATATAGAGAGAAAAGTCCTACCAGAGACGCATATATTATGGCTGAAGCGTCTGTATGTGGAATGTCATTAATTACTTGTGACTGGAAAGACTTGATTCACAGTAATTTGTATGTTAAAGACTATGCAAAAACTAAAATTATTAAGCAAGTTAATAGAGATTTTAAAGATCTAGATTTAAGTGTAATGTCTTTAAGAGGCTCAAAGATGATTACTTGTGCGGTTACATTTGATAGATTTGTACTGGACGTTAAGCAGAATAAGTTACACCTATATAGTGGTGGAAATGATTTAAATATAAATAATAACAATGAAATAACATTATAATTAGGTGCTTAAGACATTAAGTGCCTTTTTTATAATTTATATTGACATAATAATTAATTTATGTTATCCTTTAATTAGGAGATAAATGATGGAAAACAATATTAAAAAAACAGATAAAATAAATGAAATATATGATAATATTGAGCAAAATCAAAAAAAATATCAACAATTAATGTCAGGCGATAATGCGGTTGGAAATGCGGTGAAGTTTAATGCTATGTTAAATAAGCGTATGAAAAAACTAGGTATTAATACTTGTAAATATGTACCTGCGGAGGATACAGATGGAAAAGATTAAAATTGCTGTAGATAGTTGTATCATTATTAGATTATCACGTATAATAAACGATAATTTAACTGAATCGGATAAGGCTGTTATGGACTGCTTAAAAAGTAAAACATTAACACCAGATTTATACAAAAATATTCCATATAAATTTTTACCGCCAATATTAAAAGATAAGTTTTTGGGTCATATAGAAACAAATGAAGAGGGAAGGACATTTTATAACAATCTTTTAGATATATATCATTTATGGGAAATGATTGAAAAGGGTAGATGTGAGTTGTATATAACGCCAACAGTGTTTGGAGAACTTGATTTTGAGTGGTTTGAACAACAGTTGAATTTTATAAATAAATATGTAAATGTTGTCCAAGTGTCTGATGAAAATGCTACTAAATTTTATAGAGACCGTGATAATTTGGCTTGGGAATATATACGTAATGGAGCAATGATTGAGGAATATAATGCAACTGTCCGTACACGTGTTCCTCAAAATGATGCTTACATTATGGCAGAAGCAAGTTTGTGCGGATTAATGTTAGTTACAATTAATAATAAAGATTTTATCAACTATAATAATTTTGAAGAAGATTATCAAAGAGTTGATATAATAAAACAAGTTAATAAGGACTTTGGTTTGACATTTTATTCTAATATTAATAATTATAAAACTGAACCTCAACCTTTTTCGTTAAATGCTTTTGTTATGAGAACAAGATATCGTAAAAATGGTAGAATAAGACCATATTGTATTACAAATCCACGTATTGAAAATAATGAATATAAAAATGATTTAACAAAGTAATTAAAAGGCACTAAAGTAAGTGCTTTTTTCTTGACAAAATCAACTAAATTAGATACAATTATTAAAAGATTAAATTAAAAAGGATATATTATGATTAACTGGTTTCCTGGACATATGAATAAAACGCTTAAGCAAATGCACGAATTAAACAAGTTGTGCAATTGTTTTGTGTATGTATTAGACGCACGTAGCCCTAAAGCGTGCTTAAATCCTGAATTTGTAAAGGTTATAGGCGACAAACCTATAGTTTATGTGCTTAACAAAAGTGATAAGGCAAACGATATAGCCACTACCAAATGGAAACAATACTTTAATAGTTTGCCTAATAGTAGGTGTGTTGTAACTAATGCTACAATTAGCAAAAGTTGCGGTGTAATAGTTAATGCTATTATGGATTTATTAAAGGATAAAGTAGAGCAAAATCGTCAAAACCAAGTAAACTTTGTGTTTAGGGCAATGGTTATGGGCGTGCCAAATTCGGGTAAATCTACTATTGTTAATAATCTTTGCGGTAAAGCACGGGCAGTTACTGGCGATAAGGCGGGCGTTACTAAAAATGTACAATGGGTAACAGTTAATCCAACTCTTCAAATTATGGATACACCAGGTACACTTTGGCCAAGTTTTGAAGATGAAGATTTAGCATATCAATTAGCGTATATTGGAAGTATTAAAGATGATGTACTTAATATTAACGAGGTGGCGGGTAAACTTGCAGTTAAATTAATTAATATCAAATCAAAGTTTGCTGAAAATTATAAACTAACCTTAACACGACAATATGATATAACTAATGATGAGGATTGGATTGAGGTGTTAGAACTTGTGGCACGTAAGCGTGGTTGTGTGCTAAGGGGTAACGAAATTGACTACGAACGTGTATCAACTTTGATACTAAATGATTTTAGAAAAGGAGTTTTAGGTAGAATTACATTTAGTCTGCCAGATTAAAAATGATAGACACTAAACCATTATTTGAACATGATTTAAAAATTAAGGAGAAATATAATCTTATTGCAGGGATTGATGAGGTGGGACGCGGACCACTGGCTGGTCCTGTTGTTACTGCTTGCGTAATTATGCCTTATGATGAAATGATTGATGGGGTATACGATAGTAAGCGAGTAAGTGCTAAAAAACGTGAAAAGTTATATGACGAAATTTTAAGTAAGGCGATTGCATATTCGATTACTATGGAAAATGAAAAAACTATTGATGAAATTAATATACTTCAAGCCACTAAAAAGAGTATGATTAATTCATACAATACTTTAAGCGTTAAACCAAATGTGTTGCTAGTTGATGCTGTTAAACTTGATGTTGATTGTGAAACTTTACCGATAATTAAGGGGGATAGTACCAGTTATGCTATTGCTTGTGCATCAATTGTTGCAAAAGTGTATAGGGATAGAATGATGGACGAATATGCATTACAATATCCAATGTATGATTTTGCAAACAATAAGGGTTATGGCACTAAAAAGCATATCGAAGCCCTTAAAACTTATGGCAAATGCCCAATACATAGAGATAGTTTTATATCCAATTTTGTAAAATAAAAATAGTTTATTTTGCGAATAGATGCAAACCTAAAAGATAAATATAAGATAATAAGGAGAAAATTTTGTTACCTACCACTACGCTTGGAAAAAAGTACGAAAATATGTCAATCAATTATTTAAAGACGCAAAAGTATAAGATATTAGAGCGTAATTTTTCGTGTCCTGCGGGGGAGTTGGATATAATTGCATTTGACCCTGAAAGTAAATATATTGTATTTGTGGAAGTTAAGTATAGGGCAACTAATGCTTTTGGTCGCCCTATTGAGGCAATTACGCCACAAAAGATACGTAAAATTTACACAACGTCACAAGTATATCTTAAATTAAAAGGTTGGCTTGACAAAAATATACGTTATGATGTAATTGAAATTATTGATGATAATTTACGACATATTCTAAATGCTTATTAAATAAAACTGTTAAAACTTTGGTGTAAATTTAAAGAATTAAAAGATTTGACGAAATTTGTCAAATTTTTTTAATATAACCTATTGACAACAGGCTGTTTTTACGATATAATGCGGTTATCAATAAATTTTTAGGAGAGTATTATGAATAAAGAAATTGGATTAAGTGTTGAAGAACTTGACAACATTTTTACACTAATCAAACAAGGTAAAAATACTGATAATTGCTTGGATAATAAGATTTATGAAGCATATTTACCATTAATCGATTTGTATGCTAAAAAGTTTTCATTAAATGTTGAAAAGGTGCAAGATTTGTACAACGATGTATTTACCTGTGTTTATAGCAATACTTTGGCAGAAGTTGTTCCAGTAGCAAATTTTACTATTTCATTTGAAAACTTATTAGCAAAAGTATGTATGAAGGAAAAAACTGAAAAGAAAGCATTCCGTAGTGAAATACTAGGTAGTGCGTATGCAAAACGTGAGGCTAATCGTAAGGAACAAGAACAACAAAAAGCTAGAGAAAGTGCAACTCAATCATTGTTATTTGTAATTAATGTATTGGACGAAATTGCTGCTGACGAAGAATTGGCAGAAAGTTATGGCTTAACTGCACAAAAAATAGCGGTTATTAAAGATTATTATGGTCTTAACAGACAACATAAAAGATACAGTTCAGTAGAGTTGGCTGAAAAGTATAATATAACTGAAAGTAGAGTAAAGGCTGTGATTGTTACAGGCGTTAAAACAATTAGAAATATGCAAGATTTTGACCAAATTAAGGCTGAATTAAAATAAATTTATGTAAATTTGTGGATTTAAAACAATAAAATTATTAAAAACTCTTGATTATATTAAAAGGGTGTGTTATAATAATATTGTTTGAATGGTCCGCTGTTCCAATTACATGAACATTCATAAGGAGGTATATATGAATCCAATTATCGAACAAATTGAAAAGGAATCAATGAAGTCAAGTGTTACCCCATTTAATATTGGCGACACCGTTAAAGTTTATGTTAAGGTTGTCGAGGGTGACAAGGAAAGAATCCAAGCATACGAAGGTACTTGTATTGCTAAAAAAGGTTCTGGTATACGTGAAACTTTCACAGTTAGACGTATTTCTTTCGGTATTGGCGTTGAACGTACATTCCCATTACATTCACCTCGTATTGACAAAATCGAAGTGGTTCGTAAGGGTCGCGTAAGACGTGCTAAACTTTACTATCTTCGTGATAGACAAGGTAAAGCAGCCAAAGTTAAAGAAGTTAAATAATTATTGATTTCAAAATTTGATGAGGAAACTCATCATTTTTTTATTTATTCTAACAAATTTATATTATCAGTATCTATAGGATTATTATCTATTATTTTATCTTTAGCATTAAAATGATATTCTCTACAAGATGTAGGGACTATAACACTAAATTCAGTAGTGGTTAATTTATCTAAATAATTTAAGTCTTCATTAAAACTAAAGCATTTAAAAGTATTATTTACGATAAACTGATTTATTCTGCTCATTGTAAAATAGGATGAAGTAGGCACTTCGTTATGGATAAACAAAATATTATCATTTTGATAACGTTTAAGTTTATCCTTATCTTTTAGATTAGTGGAAATGATTATTATTTTAAAAGGTTTTTTTCTTCTTTTTTGCATAGATTTGCATATTTTATATGCTTGGACATTTAAGTCTCCAAAATCTCCCATCATAAAACCCGTTGCACCAAGACGTAATGCGTCCCTAATACTATCTTTTAAATCAGCAAAGCAAAT
>JAZSRW010000081.1:0-3340 GCA_045538675.1 Candidatus Onthoplasma sp.
TGATAAACCTTCAATATCTTTAACGTTTTCTTTAACTATTATAGGAATAAGTGCTGGCTTAACATCAATAATATTGTGCCCAAAATCCTTTGCCCAAATATATCCGTCACCAGTACTACCAGTAGCCGAATATGACACACCGCCAGTAGCAATAAGCACACTATATGATTGGTATATTTTATTATTAGTACACATTATATTGAACATTCCGTTTTGTTTGGTTATTTGTTTTACTTCTGTATTTAAACAAATTTCCACCCCTGCATTAGTTAGCATTTTGTTTAGTGCTGATATAATATCACTAGATTTATCACTAACAGGGAATACTCGATTTCCGTGTTCGGTTTTTAGATTAACGTATGGCTCAAACATATCCATAGTATCGCTTGGCGTAAATCTTCTAATAGCACCGTTCATAAAACGACTACCACGAATAGTGTTATTTAAATGAGTTTCGATATCACTATTGTTGGTTAAATTACATCTACCCTTGCCTGTGATATACATCTTTTTGCCTATCTTTTCATTTTTTTCAAGTAGCAAAACAGAAGCACCTCGTCTTGCTGCTTGAATGCCAGCCATACTTCCAGATGCTCCTGCTCCTATTATAATCAAATCATAAATCATCATTTTTGCAAACTCTTTAAATACGCAATTTCTTTTGTAGTAAGTGCCTTGTATTCACCTCTAGCAAGGCCACCTAATTTAATTTCACCAATACTTACACGCTTTAAAAACACCACAGTTTTGCCAACGGCTTCAAACATCTTTTTAACTTGATGATTTTTGCCTTCACTGATTGTAAGTTCAACACGTGTAAATTTTTCGTCCTTATCTAATATCACAGCACTACATGGTTGTGTAACATATCCGCCAATATCAACGCCTTTAGATATTTGTTTAATATCTTGAGGTGTAACTTCACCCTCTACTGAAGCAATATAAGTCTTTTTAACCAAGTTTTTAGGGTGTGTTAGTATATTGGTAATGTCTCCGTCGTTAGTTAATATTAACAGACCTTCGGTATCATAATCTAATCGTCCTATAGGATACACACGTTCTTGCACCTTACGCATAAGTTCCACTACTGTTTTACGGCCTTTTTCGTCGCTAGCTGTTGTAACATAACCTTTAGGTTTGTGTAATTTATAATACACTCTACGTGCAGTTGGACGTACTACCCTATTTTCAAACAATACAACGTCAGTAGGCTTAATATTTAAACCTAATTCACGTGTAACCTTATTGTTTACCTTAACCTTACCTTGTAATATTAATTCATCACATTTTCTGCGAGATGCAACACCGCAATCTGCTAAATACTTATTAATTCTCATCTATTTTTCCCATTGTAATTTTATTGAATTGAATACGTCTTGATTTTCAAGCACATCAATCTTATTTATTGTATACAATTTTAACGTTTTTTGCAAGTGTTTATCATAAAATATTGAAATTTCTCCTACTTCTTCATCTTCTTTAACGTTATTTTTTAGTTCGTTTAGTTTGTAAACTACTTTTATTTTGTCAATTTCACTCTTTCTAACAGGGAAAATATATGTTTCATCAGTATATAAATTTAATTGACCTCGCTCGTTATCAATATAGTATTCGTTATATATTGGTTGATTAGCCACTGTTATTGGGCTAAAATCATATTCGTTATATGCACTATTAAGAAGTGCAACGCTATCTTCAAACATAGGCCCACAATTAAGCACAACACACACCAAAACTATACCATTACGTTCAATAGCACTTACCAAGCATCTTCCAGCACGAGATGTAAATCCTGTTTTTACACCTATACAACCATAAAGACTGTTTAATAATCTATTTTTATTGGTTAAATATCGTGCCTCGCTAATATTAGTTGCAGGGATAGTATAATGTTTGCTAGATACTATTTGTTTAAATATTGGATTGTTTAAAGCATAAGCACTAATCAATGCCAAATCGTATGCAGTTGTATAATGATTATCTTCATCTAGTCCGTGAGGATTAGCAAAATGAGTGTTTTTAGCCCCTATTTCACTACATAGTTTGTTCATCATATCTATAAACTTGTCTTCAGTTCCGCCAATATGATACGCTAAAGCAACCGCACTATCATTACCAGATCTCAACATTAATCCATATAGCAAATCTTTTACTGTTAATTGTTCATCTTTACGTAAATAAATTGAAGTGCCTTCAATCCCTATACTTTTATTATGAACTGTTACTACTTCGTCAAGATTATTGCAGTGTTGAATTGCTGTAATTGCAGTAATTATTTTGGTAGTAGATGCATTGGCACGCATTGTATCCATATCTTTTTGATATAATACACTTTTTGATAATTGTTCCATTACACACATTGACTTAGCACTTGTAGACATTGCCTGTACTTCTTTTACCGGTTTTATATCAAATCCCACGCCCGCAAATACAATTCCAACAAGCAATAATGTTAATATCACTTTTAATCTAATTTTCATAATTACTCCTTATTTTCAGCCATCTTTTTTAATACTTCGGTGGCATTTTTAAGTAAAGTTAAATATGCTGAAGATTTATCAGCGTGAACCATTTTAAATTTATTGTTTTTTAACACAAAAAATCCTATTGGCGAAACTGAATATCCTCCACCAGTTCCTCCAGCCATCGGGAAATCATCATTGTTACGTTTAGAATTTAAGTCAGAATACTCTCCTCCACCACTAACAAATCCAACTGCAACTTTTGATATAGGTATTAGCATTGTATTATCAGGTAGTGTAACTGGTTCTCCTATCACGCAATTAACGTCAACCATATTTCTAATGCTATCTAGCGACGAATCTATCAAACCCTTAATTTTATTCGGCCTTTGAATCTCTTGTTTCATACTTTGCTCCTTTTAAACTCCATAACGTATTTACGATTGAATATAAAATGTCAAATATTGAAATATTAAAACAACCTTCAATTTTTAAATTTAAACAATCTTGATTATATTTTGCCTCATTTAATATAAAAATATGTGCAGATTTTTTATTATGCAAAATTCTTGCATACAAACATTTGCTAGCAATATCAACCATACTACTTCCCATTGCAGTTGCCATCGCATCATTATAATATCCAACATCACTTACAAAATTTAAACTATTTAAAACTAATCTAAAATAGATTTGTCTAAAAAATTGTAATATAAATGCCACATTATAATTGCTTGACGTTAATTTTTCACGTCTCGTCTTTTTGTTGGTGGTAATATATACATAAGCACCCCTAAACCTTACTCGTAATTTAAATTTTATAAAATTGAAAATTTTTAACTCTACTTTACCAGACAAATTTAAAATATTAAAAATAA